>CBDAFH010000132.1:0-14438 GCA_965195165.1 uncultured ANME-2 cluster archaeon
GCGTTGTGGTAATCAAGCCCGCATGAACAGAATAACTTTGAATGAAGTGTATTCAGTTGTACATGAATCTCAAGTCCGATGATCACACCATCTTCTGTTCTTGCAGACATTTCTGATGGGTAGGTATGCAGATTAAATTAAACTTTCGGCTATTCACTTCGGGACAAGAAATCAGGATCTCTGGCAATTCGCGTCGATGCACTTTTTCACTCTTTATGGTATGAACCGCCCGGAGCGGTTCATCGATGCCACTGCCTGCAGGGCAGGGAATTAAGGAAGATTAAACCACAGAGGATCGCAGAGAGTTGTTATTTTTATCTTTCACCCCCTCTGTGGTTTTCCGAAACGTTATTTCAAAAATATCAAAAGTACTCTTGTAATCCACAATCAAATGGCGGTGCTTCTGCAAAAGTCCAGTGATCAGCCGAACAAGCCGAACATACACATTATAAGTATTGCGATGGAAACTTCCATCATGCATCCCGAAATCTCGGTGATCGTTCCGGCTCTCAATGAGGCGAGATATCTGAAACGAACGCTTGCATCGATCGCAAACCAGAACACAAATACACCTTACGAACTGATCGTGGCGGATAGCGAGAGCACCGACGGGAGCATTTCCATCGCAGAGCGGTATGCAGACGTGATCATCCAATGCGAGGAGAAAGGCATCGGTGCGGGCAGGCACTGCGGTGCAAAGCACGCGAGAGGGCAGTATCTTATGTTCATCGATGCGGACACGATTCTACCATGTTATTACATCGCATGGCTCTGCGATCGATTCACTGACAGGGATCTGGTTGCGTTCTCCGCGGCATTCAGATTTTCAGAGCAGTCGCAATCCGCGAAACTTGCCGAGAAGGTCACGAACCAGTACCTGACCATGCGGGATAAGCTTCTCGAGCCGACGCTTCCGGGATTTAACACCTGTGTCAGGAAGGATGCGTATTTCGAGATTGGCGGATACCGAAACGTCCCTCTCGAGGACATAGACTTCAGCAGAAGGATTAGCAACATCGGAAAGACCAGGTATTTCAATGACGTGGTCGTTATAACCTCGCCGGGACGGCTTGGCGGGATGGGACTTCTCGGAACACTATATTATTACACCCAGCTTGACCTCGGACGCGCCATAGATGGAAGCATGATTGATAAAATGAGTAAGAAACTTGGAATTGCGGATTTGCGGGATTACGTGAGGATGCGATGACAGATACGATACGGTTGACGGATGCCAATTTTGAACGCTTGCGTGCACGGTTGATCAGCCAACTGAGGCGGCAGATCGGCGGCGGTTGCATCAGTGAGCATGTGCTTGCTGCGATGGGAAACGTGCCCAGGCACTTCTTTGTGCGTGAGAGTGATAGAGCGAATGCTTACGAGGATTACCCGCTCTCGATCGGGCACGGTCAGACGATCTCCGCGCCGCATATGGTCGGGATTATGTGCTCGCTGCTCGAGATCGAGAAGGGGATGAAGATCCTCGAAATCGGCGGCGGTTCAGGGTACCATGCAGCAGTTCTTGCGGAACTCGTGGGTCCTGGCGGCATAGTATACTCTATCGAACGAATTACTGAGCTTGCGGAGTTTGCACGGCAGAATCTAACAGATGCCGGATACAAAAACGTCGTCGTCACCGCAGGCGACGGCACGCTCGGACTTTCCGAACATGCGCCTTATGACTGCATCACGGTGGCGTGCGCTGCTCCTGCGGTCCCGCAGCCGCTTGTTGACCAGTTGAAACGCGGCGGCAGGATGACGATCCCGATCGGCGAGTACACTCAGGAACTGTATCTGGTTCATAAAAACGATGTGATATCGAAGGAGAAGAGTGGAGGGGTCGTGTTCGTACCCCTGATAGGAGAATATGGGTTCTAACATGATTGAAAAATTAAAGATACGTGATGCAACGGAATCGATCCTTGGCAACGATGGAGTGCGGGTCATCTCGCACCACGACGCGGACGGGATCACAGCAGCAGGCATACTCTGCCATGCCCTCTTAAGACTCGGGAAGCGCTTCCATACGACCATCATCAGCCAGCTTGATCCCGGGTTTGCAGACCGGCTGAATGCGGATCATCAGGAGGGGGTGCTGACGGTCTTCTGCGACATGGGAAGCGGGCATCCTGATATCATAACCGAGGTCGCAGGCGACGTCCTTGTGATGGATCACCACACACCGACCGGCGATCTGGCGTGCCCGCATGTGAACCCGCATCTGGTAGGGATCGATGGCGCATTCGAGCTTTCTGCATCAGGTACGGTCTATGCGGTTGCGAAAGGGCTCAGTAGCGAGAATATCGACCTATCAGGACTTGCCATAGCAGGCGCGATTGGGGATAAGCAACTGATGATCGGTGCGAACGCAGACATACTCGCAGATGGCGTGCAGAACAGGATCATATCTGTGAAGAAAGGGGTTCGGATCGGGGACGGTGCCGTGTCTGATATTCTCGAACAGAACATCGATATCTATCTTGATATCACTGGCGATGCTGCGAAGGTAAGTGCGTTTCTCGACGAAGTGGGCGTGAGCGGCAGCGGCAGATTAAGCGAACTTTCAGAACCAGATCTCCGAAAACTTGCAACAGCGCTTGCACTGAAGTTGCTGCAGAGGAGCAGTCCTGATGTCATCGAAAATCTCATCGGTGATGTGTATACGCTGCGCTGCGAGGTGATCCCCAATGTCGATGACTTCATATCATGCTTACATGCGTGCGCACGGTTAAATGACACGGCTCTTGCGCTCTCGCTCTGCCTCAGGGATCCGGCAGGTGTCCCCCATGCCAGAAGAGCGGTTGTTGATTACCAGCGCACCCTTGTCTGCGAGATGAAGGCAGCCGAGCCATCCATCTTGCACGGGGACCACATCAAGTACCTGATGCTTGATGATGCGGAGGGCACAGGCATCATCGCAAGCACGGTTACCGGATTTCTATACCCGGACCAGCCATGCATCGTCCTTAACCATAGCGATGGCAAGATCAAGATATCTGCCAGAGGCACGAAGCACCTGGTCGCAAGCGGGCTTGATCTTGCAGAGGTACTGCGGATCGCTTCTGAGTCCGTGGGTGGCAGGGGGGGCGGGCACAGCATCGCTTCAGGTGCTGCAATCCCAAAGGGCGCGGCAGATGCGTTCATATCGACCGCGGACTCGCTTGTTGGTGCGCAACTTGGTGGTGAACCACAATGATTCTATCAAAAAATGAAATTGACGAACTGATGAAGCTTGATCCTCCGCTTGTTGAGGATATGATCGATCCTGATACCCAGATACAGGTGAACGGCTGCGAACTCACAGTCGACCGCATCTTTGCGTTTGCGGGTGCAAGCACCAACACAGGCGCTGGCGCAATCGCATTCGAGAACAGCGAACGGGTGCTCTCGGAATGCGCCGAACTTGCATTCGATGATGACGGCTGGATCGATCTCCCTGCTGGCAGTTACAAGATCGTTTCCAGGGAGATCGTACACATCCCAAAGGACGCAATCGCGATCGCACGACCGAGATCGAGTCTCTTACGCTCTGCAGTGAGCGTCGAGACCGCGGTCTGGGATGCTGGCTACGAGGGAAAGAGCGAGTGCCTGCTTATCGTGTTTAATGAGGCAGGATTCAGGTTAAAGCGCGGTGCGCGTGTCTTGCAACTGCTGTTTATGGGGCTTGCGAGCGAGACCGAGGGGTATGCTGGCGTGTATCAGGGGTACATGGTTCACTCCCGATATGACTAAATATCCATGAGACAATCAGGATACCGATGATCATCACGATAAGTGGACTGCCCGGAAGCGGAACCAGCACGGTATCCGCGATCCTGTCGAGACACATCGGTGCCCGAGTTGTCTCGGCAGGCGACATCTTCCGGAAGATGGCAAAAGAGAGGGGGCTGACGCTTGAGGAGTTCGGAGAATCCGCCTCGGATAATGAGGAGATCGACCGGGAACTCGACCGGTTCCAGAAGGAGATCGCCTCGGATGCGAGGAGTGCGGCTGCGGATGTGATTCTCGAGGGCAGGCTCTCGGCATGGATGGCAGAGCCTGATCTCGCTGTATTCGTGACAGCGCCGCATGACGTTCGGGCAGCGCGGGTTGCGCATCGCGAGGGTGTACCACTTTCGGATGCGGCTACACAGATCCGGGAGCGGGAGTTGTGCGAAGCCGCGCGGTATGAGAAATATTACGGCATCGATGTCGATGATCCCGGGATATATGACCTCGTGATCAACTCAGGAAACTGGGATCAGCACGGCGTTGCCAGAATCGTTGCGGCGGCTGTGGACGCACACCAAACGCATAAGTAGAGTGACACACCAGTCTTCTTAATAAAACCACAGTCAAAAAAAAGAGTTGAAATGAATGGACATCGATCTAAATAAAGCACTGAGAAAAACAATCAGATCCGGCAAGGTTCTCGTCGGATCAAACGTAAGCAGGGATGCCGTAAAAAATAACAGCAATACAACGGTTGTGCTTGCTGCGAACTGCCCTGCCCACGTGAGGGCAGAGATACAGGAGTCCAACACCGCAATTATAGAATACCCTGGAATGGGCATCGACCTTGGCATTGCGTGCGGGAAGCCGTTTAACATTGCTGCGCTGACCATCCTCGACCCAGGGGATTCAGGGATCATGGCGATATTCGAACCCGAAGAGACACCGGAAACTTCTGAAACTTCCGAGACGTTGGAAATGTTGGAAACGTTGGAGATCTCAGAATCGGTAGAGGCACCAGCCGGGATCGAGTGATAAGCGTGGGTGAGATCAGACTTACCACAGAAGGTGTCAGGTACATCGCGCTCTTCGAGAGTCTCACAGGAGCTACGGCACGAGACTGCGTCGATGAAGGCGATCGGGTACTGTATGTGGTCAGAACCGGTGACATGGGGCTTGCGATCGGCAGAAACGGCGAACACATCAACAGGGTCAAGAAATCCATCGGCAAGCCAGTTGAGATTGTGGAGTATACAGAGGACCTTGAAACGTTTATGAAAAACGCAGCGCAGCCAGCGAAGGTGGTTGGGGTCGAACGGGTGGTGCGCGGCGGAAGGCGGATCGTGTACGTGGACGTTCCCCCGAGCGAGAAGGGGCTTGCGATCGGCAGGGATGGCAGAAACATCGAAAAGATGCGGATGCTCGCGCAGCGGCATCATAACATCGACGACGTGATAATCAGATAAGGTTTAAGTTCGAGATCAAGAGAGGAGGAATAACATGGGCAAAGGAAAATATGCAGCTCGCAAACTACAAAAAGACCGAAAGAAAGCCAGATGGAGCGATCGTAACTACAGCAGTCGTGCTCTCCGTCTGAATATCAAGGCAGATCCGCTCAGCGGTGCTCCGCAGGGGCGAGGAATCGTGCTTCAGAAGGTCGGGGTCGAGGCAAAACAGCCAAATTCCGCGATCCGTAAGTGCGTTCGGATACAGCTAATCAAGAATGGAAAGCAGGTTACCGCATTTTGTCCGGGAGATGGCGCGATCAATTTCATCGATGAGCACGACGAGGTAACGGTCGAACGTATCGGTGGAATGATGTCAGGTTCCATGGGCGACCTGCCTGGTGTCAGATTCAAGGTGACCGCTGTAAACGACGTGACGCTTCGCGAGATGGTGATCGGGCGTAGAGAGAAACCAATCAGGTGATCAGATGGATAAGTTATTTGGCAAATGGGATCTCTCAGAGGTCGAAGTCACGGATATGGGCACCAGGAGATATGTGGATCTCAGTCCGAAAATCGTGCTGCATACCGGCGGCAAACACAGCAGCAAACAGTTCAACAAGTCCAGTGTACCGATCGTTGAACGGTTGATCAACAAGATCATGCGGAAGGGGGCAAACACCGGTAAAAAGCAGCGCGCTTACAGTATCGTTGGGTCTGCATTCGATATCATCCACGAGAAGACCGGGAAGAACCCAGTCCAGGCTCTCGTCGATGCCATCGCCAATGCAGGACCCCGGGAGGAGGTCGTCCGTCTCAAATACGGTGGGATCGCTGTGCCGAAGGCTGTCGATACATCGCCCCAGCGCAGAGTGGATACTGCTCTGCGGTTCATCACCGAAGGGGCGCGCCGTTCCGCATTCAAGAGCAAGCGATCTATGATAACGAGTCTCGCTGATGAGATCATGGCTGCTGCATCGTATGATGTGAGGAGTTATTCGATCAACCAGAAGCAGAGCCTCGAGCGGGTCGCAAAGTCCGCGCGGTGAGTCAGAAGTACGTGTTCGAGGGCACTCCAAAAATCCGAGTGCCCGGTCACCGCGGAGGACGTAGAGTTTCAAGATCGATATGATCCTCTGCGTTCTCCGTGGTAACGGCTCTGCCGTCGGCGATTGCGTTAAAATTTAAAGATATAGTGATTTTTACTCGGATTTTCCGATTGAGCAGGTTCGATCAGATGCCAGTCCAGCATACAGTCTCACCGCACCCTCGTGCCTGCTCTTCCCCGAGCAAGCCCAGGAGACGCTCGCGTACCACATTCACTTCAACGCTCGTCCTCAGTCGCGGTCTCTCGAGATCGACCTTTATGATCTCACGGATCTGCCCTGGTCTTGCAGATAACACAACCACCCGGTCCGCGAGATAGACCGCTTCATCGATGCTGTGCGTGATGAAGAGCACAGTCTTTCGCGTCTCACACCATATCCGCAGCAGTTCGCCTTGCAGGAAGTTTCTTGTCTGGGCATCGACCGATCCGAACGGCTCATCCATCAGGAGCACTTTAGGATCGTTTGCAAGCGCCCTTGCAATCGCAACCCGCTGCCGCATCCCTCCCGAAAGCTGGTATGGATAACTGCGCTCGAACGCTTCCAGCCCGACCAGTTCCAGGTATTTCAGCGCGATTCTGTGCCGCTCCTCCATTGGCTCACCTTTCATCTCCAGCCCGAAAGCGATGTTATCGATTATCGTTCTCCACGGAAATAGCGAATACTCCTGAAATACCATGCCCCGCTCCGGATCTGGTGATTTTATCACCTTGTCCTCAAGGAGCACCTTTCCGGAGGTCGGTTGATCAAGCCCGGCAACGATCCGCAGGAGTGTCGTCTTGCCGCATCCGGACGGACCGATAAAGCAGAGAAATTCCTTGTCAAAGACCTCAAGATTGATATTCCGAAGTGCTTCGACTCTTCCAGTCTCTGATTCAAAGACCCTCGAGACATTGGCTATCGTGAGCATAATCATATTTAGGCATCATAATGATCGATAACCTTTTCGCTCGATCTCTCTCGTTTTGTCAAGTGTTATTCCCCTCGCCAGTGGTGTCACCTCCCCGATAACGGTCAGTTCACATGCATTCCGGGCATCAGGAAGTCTCTCTGGCGCAACCGTGAAGAGCAACTCGAAGTCCCCGCCAGCGTACAATGCCAGATCGAGATCCGGACCCAACCCCATGTCCAGTCCCGGCAGCACCGGAAGCGAGTCTGCATGTATCGTAAATCCACATCCGTTCATCTCTGCCAGTTGGTAGAGCGATACGGAAAGTCCGTCGCTGTTATCCATCAT
Organism: uncultured ANME-2 cluster archaeon; assembly: GCA_965195165.1. Taxonomy (GTDB): domain Archaea; phylum Halobacteriota; class Methanosarcinia; order Methanosarcinales; family Methanogasteraceae; genus Methanogaster_A. The sequence continues at coordinate 7,500 of CBDAFH010000132.1, forward strand.
CGAGGTGACCGCTTTCGATTCTGCAAGTCTTATTCCCTCGGCTATGCGCGGAACCGGCTCGAATAATTTCTTCACCGCAACCGGATCATCCGCGGCCCGTCCCAATTCCAGCGCCCTCATGCCCGCGCCTGCTGTGCCAAGATGCCCAGTAACGCATACCAGATCGCCGACCTGCGTGCCACGCCTCCGGAGGATCTGATCCTTTCGCACACGTCCAAGCGCAGTTCCCACAATCGTCAGTTCCTGATGCGAATCCGTGTCCCCGCCGATGATGGCTGTGCCGCATTCGCGTGCGCAAGCACTCATTCCATCGATCATCGATTCCACGAATGCCTGCGGAAGGTCGGGAAGCCCGGTCGATACGAGCAGTCCGAAAGGACGCGCACCCATCGCGGCGATATCACTTAATGTGCCTGCCGCACACATCCAACCGATCTGCCATGCGCTCATCTCCTCCGGAAAATCGGTCGCCCGGTGGAACATGTCAGTGGTTGCGACCAGATATTCAGTATCCGCAAGATCGATTACGGCACAGTCCTCAAATTCGATATCCAGATTCCGGATGATCGCTCCGACGAGAGTAGTCTCACCGAGTTCGTAGATGGTCATGGTAACCTCGGGTGGCGCCGACCACCGACCCAACACTGGAGTTTGGGCCGGCAGCTTCCGGACTTGTACCTGCAACGATCAGATCGAGTTTGCGATATCGATCATCGCTTCCCGGTCAAGCGGACTTGCAAGCATGTAATCAAGTACACCATCGTTCCACTGGAGCACCACAGTATTGCCAAATGGTCCTTCTATAGTCGTCATCGTGCAGTCGTATCCATCGCTAACCGTGATCGTCTCGTTAGCGCCTTCAGGCATCGGCATCGGCTCTGCGGATTCGTTGTATGCGCTCTCGACCAGTTGAACCATTGTGAGCTGCGCTGATAGCATGTTTCCATCGGTAGCGTTGGCGTATACCATGACCACGCCGTCCTCGGATGCCGAAACAGGAGTGACCATGACGTTCTCAATCTCGTAACCCGGCGGCAGATGCACTGGCTCCTTAATATCGAACGAAACCTCTGCCTGCGCCTCTTCGATGGTCATCGGCTCTGGTGCCGCCGCCTCGTCTGTCGATTCGACGGTTGCGCCTTCCGGTATCTCGAATTCGAATGTGCTGTTCGGGATCTCCACATTGAACTCTATGTCCTGATACTCCATGCTCATCAGGAGTTCGTCGTTCTGGTACGTCTCGATCTTAAGTGGCATCCAGTTCCATTTATCGAGCCACACCTCAACTGACATGGGCATGAATGCATCATCAGGTGTCGCGGTAATCCGGTAGCATTGACGCCCTGAGACTGTTTCAGCTCCACTCGGAACGATCGCGCATGTATCGATCAGATCCTTGAGGAACAGGGCATCCCTGGACCGGTTCGTCTGTGCAGACTCAGGAATGTTTGCGGTCTTGACCAGGTTCTCAGAAGGATCATACATCCAGATGTGCGTGCCATTCGAAACCATGACCTGTCCAGCAACTTCAGAAGGTTCTATATATTCCATCCGGATCATGTTCGGCTGCTTGTACGCATAGTCCATGACCATGGTCTCGTTGTTGCTTGTCATGACCATGTTGCAGGTGAAACTTTGCACACTGTCCTGATGCGCCAGTATCTGCTGCTCAAGCTGTTCGGAAGTTAGTTCATCATCGACGCATCCAGCCATCAGAAGCGAGATGCCGATGATTGTGATTAAGAGTACGTTTATTGCCTTCATTAGTGGAACTGGCGAGTCTCTGGTTAATAAGGTTGTGGTCGGTGCGGTCACAGTACGCTGTGCTCGATCACCGCACCGCATTGCGGGCATCTCACAGATCGCAGATGCGGCACGACCGCGATATTGCATGCACATGCGGTGCAGACAACAGTCTCCTCAACACCGATCAGCCTCTCAAACTGTACAGCAACGGCATTCATATATTCGAGGATCGGCTCGCCATAGTGTCTTGCGATGTAGAATGTGATGAATGAGAGCATCATACCAGCCACAACATCTGTCATCCAGTGCACCCCGAGATACAGCGTGGCAAAGACGATCGTAAGGAATGCGAATGTTAGGAATTCTGTGTACCTGCGAAGATCGGTTGTGTTGATGACCAGCAGCGCGCTGAAGACGAGTGCTGCATGAAGACTCGGGAAACAGTTGTCGAGAGGGTCTACGGTGGTGATGCCTTCATAGATAATCGGATGTAGTTCGTACATGAGCGGCTGGATGCCAGACAGCGCGTAACCTGTGACCTTTACAGGGAAGAGCAGGTAAAACGGGAACGCGATCAGATAATTGAGTACGAAAACGAGAGAAAACCATTTTAGCGCTCTCATCTGCTCTGTGTATGCAAGTATCAGGAATGTGAAGATCATAACCGATGAGAAGAGCACCAGATACACAAACGTCATCAGATACGTGAGCGTGGGATACATATAGCTCTGGAAGACCGCAACCACATCTCCTTCGATGTATTCGATATAGTGGGTGCAGTCATAGTTCACAAACAGGTTCAGTTCCCGCTGTATTGGAAACTGCGCCTGCATCAACCCATACACGGCGGCGGCTAACAGTACGTAGGGCCAGTACCCGTTTATCAACTGCCTTGCCGTATATCCACGCTTCTTTCTGCGACATTCCCCTGGCACGAAAGCCAGAAAGTACAATGCAAGCATAATCAAGGTGGAAAAGATGATAACAACACTCAACTGCCACGCCATTATGATTACCTGTCCTCTGCGATTTTAATAATTGGATTTATTTGATGATAGTTTTGTATAATTCCCAGATACTTAAGTGTTATGGTGGGCGGAGCTGCCAACCCGCCAGACACCTTTATTATATGGACAAGCAAAGGATGGTGTCATGGAATTTTGTCCGGAATGCGGCACCATGCTGGTATTGAAGGATGGTGCAATGCTGTGCAGACGCTGCGGATTTACAACGGATAAACAAGACGATAAATCCGTTTTATCTGTTGAACGGCGTGCAAAGAAGACGATTGCAGTTCTCGAAGGACAATCAGACACAGGATTGCCGACCACCCATGCACGGTGCGAGGAATGCGGAAACGACACTGCTTACTGGTGGCTGCGGCAATTGCGGTCAGCAGACGAGAGCGAGACCAGATTTTTCAGGTGCACGAAGTGCGGGAGAACGTGGCGGGAGTATGATTGATCGGTAATATCCTGTTCGCCCTTCAGGGGATGTCAACCCCATAGAGACCCCCAGAATGCCCTACTCACTTCCTTGCGAGTTCCTCCAGAACCTCTTCCGGCAACTGCCTCACAATATCGATCTTCTTCACACAGCTCGTCCTGATGCCGTGCTCCTTTGCAATCGGGCGCAGGTCATTAAGCGTCACTTTATTCGCGACTTCCTCGATATCCATAAACTATTCACCTCACGTCCCTGCAAGTTCCCGAACAGTCTTTTCGAGTTCTGTGATCTTATCTTCCATGCGGGCGACATCGTCCTTCGTTGTGATCTTTGACCGATCGATCGAGTTCTGCACACTATCTGAGATCGTATCTCCGAGTTCCTGCATCTGCTTCTTCTTCTCGGTCAGGAGTTCCTGAACAAGGGATTTCCCTTCTTCTCGATTCATCTCTCCTTTCTCGATGAGTTCGTCCACGGTCTGCCTGATCTTCTCCTCGGTTATGGCGAGCACGCCGATCCCGATGAGTCCCAACTTTCTGAGTGTTTCGCTCATGATAAAAACCTCCAACTGACACAACACATTTATCTGATATATAACTTCTGATAATAGATACTATGAAGAAAGCAGCAGTAATTCGAGGCGATGGCACAGGACCTGAACTTGTGGACTCTATGATGCGGGTTGTAGATGTGGTGAACCCTGACATCGAGTTCGTACCGTGCGAGGCAGGAGAGGAATGGTGGAAGGCAAACGGCGGAGACTCCTTGATCCCGGAGGCGACATGGGACGTACTACGGGAGACCGATGCATGTTTCAAGGGACCGACCACGACGCCCGGAGCCGTTGGCGCGCCAAGGAGCGTTGCCGTAAGCATTCGCCAGCGATTCGATCTCTATGCGAACGTGCGCCCGATCCGGACGTTTGCTGGAGCGCCTGCGCCGCTTGGAGATGTCGATTTCGTCGCGGTCAGGGAAGCAACGGAAGGAATGTATTTCGGAAAAGAGGTCGAGATAACAGATGACACATTCATTGCGATCCGGAGAATCACGAGACGTGCATGTGAGAATATCTCAAGATACGCTTTTGAGGAAGCTACGAGGCGGGGCTGGGATGCCGTTGTCGGCATCCACAAGAGCAACATCTTAAGGATGACCTGCGGCGCATTCATGGACGCATTGCGCGCCACCGCAGCCGAGTATCCTGATGTGGAACTCTGGGAGTATCACGTCGATAACATGGCGCAGCAACTCGTAAAGAACCCGCAACTCTTCGATCACAAGGTGCTCGTTTCAACGAACCTCTTCATGGATATCATAAGCGAGCAGTGCGCAGGGCTGATCGGGAGCATCGGTCTTGTGTATTCGGCAAATATAGGTGACGATTACGCGATGTTTGAGCCGGCACACGGCTCTGCTCCGAAATATAAGGGGCTAAACAAAGTGAATCCATGCGCAACGATCCTTGCCGGCGCATGGATGCTTCGGTATCTCGGCGCGGCTGATGGGGCGGACGCAATCATCCGTGCGACCGAGCAGACGATTGCAGAGGGCATAACCACGTACGATCTCGGCGGAAGTGCGAGCATGAGCTCTATGACGGACGCGATCATCAGGAATCTGGGATGAACTCCCCGGATTATCTGTGCTACCGTGGTGCAAAGGAACATGCAGGACATCGCGTCGAGTTTCTTAAATGATCCAAAATTGTGCAATGGTCAGTCGGATGCACAACACCGCGACTGGCATAAATGACATCGGTAGGAAATACAACCACAGAGAGCACAGAGGGACACAGAGGATCGATTTAAAAACTCTGTGCTCTCCGCGTCCTCCGTGTCTAAATCCGGTGACTTTTACCGCTTGTGTGGAACACATACCATGACTCAACCCCCCGGACTCAGAGCCGCGTTTGCGCCGGCGCACATCACAGGATTCTTCGTGATCTGCCCGCATGAAAACCCCGCGATGGCAGGATCGCTCGGCTGCGGGATAACACTAAAAGCAGGTGTCACCACCCGCGTCGAGATCGGCGGTTCTGATGGTTCGGATGATTCGCCATGCTCGACTGTCAGATCGGTCGTCTCAAGGCTGACCCGGCGCCCGTGTTCGGTTCGCATCACATCTGACATCCCGATCGGCGCCGGGTTTGGTGCGAGCGGCGCAGGTGCGCTCGGCACTGCATTCGCACTCAATCATGCACTATCGCTCGATCTGACCGCAAACCAGCTGACAGAGATCGCACACATCGTAGAGGTCGAGAACCGGACCGGACTCGGGGACGTCGTGGCGCAGTCGCTCGGGGGCGTGGTCATCAGGCGCACGCCCGGAGCTTCTGCGCGACTCGACAGGATACGCGCGGATGCGAAGGATGTCTTCTGGGTCGTCTTTGATAAAATTCCAACAAAAGAGATATTAAACGACGAGAGTGCCGCAGATCGGATCAATCCTGCCGGGATTGCGTCGCTGCGCGAACTCTTGAAGATGCCGACGGTCGAGAACTTCATGATCCAGTCGAGGCGGTTCGCAGCCGAAACCGGACTGATGAGCAATATAGTCTCTGATGCCGCGGACGCGGTCGAGGCGGCAGGTGGCATGGCATCGCAGGCGATGCTCGGCGATTCAGTCTTTGCAGTCGATGTAACCGGTGGTGCAGGGGTTGCGATCGAGTCAGCACTCTCTGATTTTGGAACTGTTGGCAGGAGCAGGATCGGTTTTGGAGGGGCAAGGCTGATCTGATCGGAGTAGACGAAAACCGCACACTGTTTTCAGAGTCTGCTCAGAACGCAAGCCCCAGACAGTGGAGCACGATTACGAGAAGCGCGCCGACTGTTCCGCCGATGGCGCATATCGCGATCACAATCGGGGTGTAAGCGATCTTGAGATCGAGCGCAAAATTTGCCAGAACCAGTATGATAAGACCGATGACGGCGTTTACCACCAGGCTCTTGGCTGTTTTTAATACCTTGTATAAAATAACCGCTGCGATTATTGCCAGCACGAGAATCGATAATTCAAGGACCCCTGTCATATCTATCAGGTTTTATATTGGACGTGGCAGTATTTAATCGTTGCTGTCGCCAAGCGATCCTGCGAATTCGTAGAGAATCTGTTCGAGGTCGTCCAGACTTGCATATTCCCTGACCAGCCCTTGCATGTTCGGATTTCCAAGCACCATTGCAGAGACGTTCGCCCCGGCGCTGTACACGCAAAGGACGGGCAGCCCAAGTCCGAGCGCCCTGCATACCTCGTAGCCGACGCCGGTTGACGGAACAGTGACCTCTGCAACCATGCAGTCGCTCTCTTCGAGAAGCCCGAGGTCACGCAAGTATATCTCCTGCTCGCTCATCTCTGCCTCTTCTTCATCCGAATCCAGGTCAACCACGTGCCAGCTCACGACATCGCACCCCACACGCTCCAGGAAATCGTATATATGCCTGTACACCGGTAGCATCTGCCGTCCGCCACGTATCGATCCTGCTAAAAATATTCTCATAAAACGCCTCTCCTGTAGTGTCCTGTTGTGTATTTCCCTGTTATACCTTTGCACGTACTTTGAATCTTGCCATCCCGCGCAGAGCATCCATCGAGCGCATACCGGTACAACCGCGTGATCTCCCCGGCACGGTCGGACTCAACCGCCCTCGCCTCGATCCTGATGCTCGAAACGCCGGCTCTTACGATCTCTGGAACGTAATCAATCATACAGAGTTCGCTTGAATTCAGAATATGCATCCTTAGATGATGTGT
>CBDAFH010000133.1:0-3085 GCA_965195165.1 uncultured ANME-2 cluster archaeon
GATACGGCGACCACCGAGATCTACACGCTTTCCCTACACGACGCTCTTCCGATCTCTTTGAAGACGATCGTCCCACCTCTCGGGCGGAGAAGCCCGAATATCGTCTTCATGAGCGTGGATTTGCCTGATCCATTCGGACCGATGATGGATACGATCTCGCCGGACTCGATATGCATCGATATGCCGTGGAGGATATCAAGATCGGTGTACCCGGTCGTGAGATCGCTCACCTCAAGAATTTTCGTCTTCATCTTCATCCTCGCCGCCTATATATACGTTCAGCACATCCCGCCTTCGTTTTATCTCTTCTGGCTCGCCTTCTGCCATGACCTTCCCCTCATTCATGACTATGATCCTGTCGCTGATCTTTGTGATCGCGGGGATGTCGTGTTCGATCACAAGGAATGTCATGCCGTCCTTTCGCAGTTCACCGATATACCTGGAGATCTTCCGTGCAAGCGTCGGGTTCACGCCTGCAAACGGCTCATCAAGCAGCATCATCGACGGATCGATCATCATCGCACGCGCCATCTCGAGTAGCTTCTTCTGCCCGCCAGAGAGCGCGCCAGCATACTCATCCTCAAGATGCGAGATCTCAAAAAATTCAAGGATATCCCTGGATTTCTCTCGTATCTGCCTCTCCTGTTCGCGCACCCGCTTCGGGCGAAGCCAGACATCCCATATCCGCTCTCCCCTTTGGGTCTTTGGTGCGAGCATCAGGTTTTCAGAGACCGTCATCTTCGTCAGCGCCCGCGGTATCTGGAACGTCCTGACCATGCCGCACCGTGCAATCTTAAACGGCGAGAGATTATCGGTCCGTATCCCTTTAAACACGATTTCACCGACGCCCCTTTCGAAACCACTGATCAGGTTGAACATCGTGGTCTTTCCTGCGCCGTTCGGACCGATCAATCCCACAACCGTCCCGGTCTCGATGGTAATCGAGCACCCGTCGACCGCTTTCACGCCGCCGAAATGCTTTTTGAGATCCTTCACAGAGAGTATATCCATTTTCATCCGACCCCCGATCCTTGATGTCTGATGTCCGATCAGTCAGACAGTGCAAGTTCCTCCTTCTTTCCAAATATCCCTTCTGGTTTGTACATCATGAGAAGCATCAACAATAGCCCGATCACGATCATCCGGAACGCGCCCATCTGGTGCGCTGTGAACGGGAGGAACCTGTTGGTAAACTGTGTTACGCTTAAGAAAGTACAGAAGACGAGTGCGCCGACGATCGTGCCTTTGTTGCTCGCGGTTCCGCCAAGGATTATGATGATCCACGCATGGAACGTCTCGATCGGCTTGAACGTATTCGGCTCGATGTACATTATGTAAAACGCAAGCAGTGCGCCTGCAAGCCCTGCTATCGCAGACCCGATCATCAGCGACTGGAGCCGGTACCAGAAGACGTTCTTCCCGAGCGCGGAGGAAACCGCCTCATCCTCACGAATCGATTTTAGCACCCTGCCCCATGGCGATCGTACCAGTCTTTCAAGGGAGAGGTAGATGATCGCCAGTATCACAAGATACAATATCAAAAGAAAAGTATTATAATGCTGGTACGGGATCACATCTTGGAGTGGGCGCTGGAATCCGTGAATCCCGAACGAACCCCGTGTGAGCCACTGTTCGTTTAAAAGAATGAATCTTAACACCTCAGAAAAGCCGATCGTGACGATTGCAAGATAGTCCTCCCGTAATCTGAGGGTCGGGATTCCGAGCAGGAGTCCGAAGAATCCGGATAGGACAATCCCTGCAATGACTGATAAAAAGAGAGGGAATCCACTCATATTAAACATCACGGTCGTATATGCACCGATTGCAAGGAATGCGACGTGCCCGAAGTTTATAATCCCGGTAAAGCCCCACTCAAGATTCAGCCCCAGCGAAAAGATCGCGTAGATCGACGAGATCAGAAGGATCGTTGTGATGTACGGAAGCAACGTATCTACGTATTCGATCATTTCGCACCCCCAAAGATTCCTTCGGGCTTTAGAAGCAGTACCAGCGCCATCACAACGAAACTGACAGCAAACTTGTACTCTGTCGGGATGATTGCGGTGCTCAGTTCCTGCGATAATCCGATGATGATCCCACCTGCTATCGTGCCATACGGATTTCCAATTCCGCCGAGGATGACTGCTGCAAACATCGGGAGCAAGAGATACCATCCCATATCCGGTCTGATCGCTGTGACCAGACCATACAGCACACCGCCAGCAGCAGCAAGCCCGAGCCCGATCACCCATGTCCAGAGGATCACCCGATCCACATCGATGCCTGATATGCGGGCGAGATCGATGTTGTCAGAGAGCGCACGCATCGATTTCCCGATCTTCGTCCTTGATAAGAGACAGTGTAGGGCAAAGACCAGTATAAACGCCGCAATTATGACCAGAACCTGATTTAGGGTGATGGTAGCTCCGAAAAACTCAAATCCACGCCGCACAGGGATATCATAATTTCTTGTACTGCCGCCCCAGATGAATATGAGGGTGTTTCGCAGTACCAGTGCAAACCCGATCGAGATGATGATGAGCGTCGTCCGGGATGCGTTTTTCCGCCTCATCGGAAGCCAGACCACCTTCTCCATGAGAACTCCGAGTACGATGGTCGCAAGTATCGCGATCAGAAAAGCAGATGCGAGATTCATACCAATCGATGTGTTTGCAAATAGCGCGATGTATGCCGCAAACGCCACGAAATCGCCATGTGCAAAGTTCACGAAGTTCAGGGTCTTGTAGATCATCGATAAACCGATAGCGGTGATAGCGATGATGCTGCCGATGACCAGCCCATTAATAACCAGTTGCATCAGGTTATAATGATGTGGCTGGATGTATATAATGGTTGGCGTGTGGGGGCTGTCGGATTACGCGGTGTTACGCCAAAACTTATATGTTTTCCAGACCTCCGAAATCCGAAGCATCAGAGTAACTTTACAACCCCTGCACACAGAATATTTATATATCATTGGGTGGATGGTTTTACCAAACAGTGCAGGAGGTGAACGACGCTATACCCGGACAACATACAACACTACAGACAATAGAAGGCATTATAATAATAAATAAAAAGGAGG
>CBDAFH010000134.1:0-16489 GCA_965195165.1 uncultured ANME-2 cluster archaeon
TATACTCACGCTCCTTGTAAGCAGAAGAATCTACTCAATAGTGCGTAGCCAGAACCCTGCAACTAAGATGGTGCGGTACACGCAATTGCGCTGGAGCACGATCTTCGCAGAAAACGCCAGTGATCAGCTTAAACTCATATCGCGCTACTGTGGAATCGAAATATCGCTCGAAACTTTTATTGATGTTTATTCGATTCATGCGCTTGATCCGCATGTCAACCGACACCGTTTCAGGAGCGAATGGTGGGCTTAACCGATGACGTATGAAAAGTTCTTGTGAGAGAACGTATAGTGAAAAAGAGGAACTGAAAAATGGCAAAAGCCAAAGAGATAATCGAGAAGATTTGGTGGGTAATACCACCAGTGGTTGTTGTGCTTGGTATACCACTATTTCACATTTTTTACGGAACTGTGGTGTCTGGATATCCATATGCTTCAGCTGACCGATATACTTATATATATATGTATATTATTGGTTATATTATCTTCTCACTTCATGGTAAGGTTATCTTAATATTAACGTCCATAAGTATGTATATTGGTTATTATATAAGCAGAAAAAAATTACTGTCGTTACGTATAATTACTCCTATAACCATGGCGGTTTTAGGCTACTTTATTTCCCTAACTCTACTAATAATAGAATGTCAGTAATGCACCATCACCATAATATATAAAAACAAAAAAATATTGAAATAAAAGAGGTAAGACGAATGCAACGACGGAAAGAAACTATAGATAAACACCCAAAACGTATACGAGCCCTCTCTGCAGTAATGATCGTGGCAATGGCACTAATCGCGTTTGCAGGGATTACACTGGCAGAGAATAGCAATACAAGTGCAGGTGCAGAGACCGTACAAAATTCAAAAAGCGACCCTCAAAAAAACTCTATTGAAAATACTTCCTTTGAAATAAAAGTGCTTCAGGGTAATGAAAGATTGAAATTGCCAGAGAAAAGGATGGTAGGCGCATCCCACGAGAGAAGTAAAGATATATCATTGCCGATAGTTTCTCGAAATAATAAAGGTTTAAAAGTATCTTCATTTAATAAGAACACCACAGCAGGCATATCAGGAGTGCTGATACCCTTGTCAAGTGTCACCGAAGGATGGGAACCATCGAAACTTCCACCTTCTGCGGACCTGCTTAAACTTGGAGAAGAGGTGGCTCTGGGGAATGCTTTTACAAACGAGCATTCGCGATTTGCAGAACCAGATCTCTGGGTTGGTACTGGCACAGATCAAGTTCCCAGCACATCCAGAACCGCTCATCAGGTTGCCGGTGATTACAAGCCGATGTTATACTTGTGGGGTTCGCTTGTGGACCACTGTCCCGATGCAGTCTATTATCGTGTTGTCAAGGGATACGATCCCTATGCGGAATTTGATGCGTATTTGATACAGTATTTTGCATACTGGGACTGTCAGTTTTGTGTCCCGGGACACGACTACGATTATGAACCGATATTCATCTGGGTGCGAAATATTGGGGAGAGGCCTTACAGAGTGGCTTATGACCACTGGGATGTGAGTAATATTCACACTCATGAGATTCACAGAACGTATCTCTGGGCTGACTTATCGATGGTACATGCGAGATTCCTGAAGGCACCCACACGAACGATAAGGCATATTACCCATTTGGAAACACGTCATATGATGGTGATGGTGTAGGGGATGAGTTAATCCTCCATACGCTCCCCACCTCCCTCTGGAACAACTGGGACGGAAACCACGTCAGACTCGGAATCGCAAACTGCTGGCACACCTTCGACACAGATACATCAGGCTCAGATTGTGGTGATTATCTCTTGTTACCCCTAACCGATGATGAACTGATAGCAGCATACCGTCTGGAATTGGATGGAAATAACTCATATTCGTGCCCAGGGGGAATTGAAGCATTCAAATACGACATATCAGACCCATTCCACGGCGTCTTCTGGGAAGATCATTACCACCGGGGACACGACTTCCCAACCATCTCCGCAGCCATAAACTCTGCCGGGCTGGCAATGGTTAACGGAACCCTATCAGTAGACACGTCGGCATATTATGACAACAGCCGTGCTGGCGGATCTTCAGATAAGAATCTGACAGGACTATGGAAAGACCGATTCTCCGCGTATCTCAAGGGAGAAGGCAGCAATATCCCATTAGAAGAACCCTTCGCAGCAGACGAACGCTCCGCGGGAAACTACGTATTAAAATTCAATAACCTGCCCCTCGGCACGTATAACCTCAGTGTAGGAGTATTAGATAACATAAACGAGAGCGATTACTGGACAGGACCTGAAAACAAGATCACCAACGAATTCAAGGACGATTTCGAGGATACAGACTTCTCTCTTGCTGTATGGTCCCCGACCAAGGGTGACTGGCATATAAACACCGGCAGCAATAACTATCTCTGGACGACCTCCCCCGCTCCTGATAGCTATGACCCGGTCACCCAGATGAGAGGGACATCCAACTGGACCGATTACATAGTAGAGGCTGATATCGTATTCATGGATCCTGGAACCGATGGATCTGCTGCTCATGCGTATGTTCTTGGCAGGGATTCGATTATTCTGAGTGAGGCACGCCCCTACGGCGGAGCGTACATAGCGGGCGTGGGTATAGGGAACGATGGCGGGTGGACCGGAGAGATCTTCGTCTTCAGGTTATACGATGCGAATGGCGACCTTGATATCCCGCAGGACGAACTGGTGTGTCTGGGTCGCAAGTCACTATCTTCAGATATCGTAAGCGATCTTGCGAACCATTACTGGTGCAACCTCAAGGTGGGGTTCGAAGGAGATCGCATAACTGTGTACGTCAACTCCTCATCGACCGGCGAATATACGGTTCTATCGGTGATCGATGCTGTGAATAAGAGGGGCGACATCGGCTTTGGTGCGAGCGAGGCAGGAGACGCTCCGATAGAAGCCGCTTTCGACAATGTCCGTGCTACGAAAGGTTGTATCTTCAACGACCAATTCGAGAATACACTCTTCTCATCCGGCGTGTGGCACGTGAGTTCATCTGATGACTGTTATGTCGCTGATCTCGATGGAAATGGCGTGCTGGCTCTGGATGACCCTGCAGGCACCGGACCTTACGCTTATGTTGATCAGGATTTCTTAACGGAAAGTGTGGTCGTGGAAGGTGTATTTGAGATCATTGAAGACAAATCCGGGAGTTCATACGCAGGCGTCGAAGTCACTCAGGACCGGAGCGTACCACCTGCCGTATCGTACGGCTTTAATACAAAGACCGATGATGAAGTGTTCGTGATCTACTGGTACGACACCGAAACCGGCGAGAGTGATAGCGTTTATGAGGCCTATCCATTCTCCCGGAACAAGCGGTACAACTTCAAACTGGTGGTGGACAACGATGCGGGCAGGATGCATGCGTATCTGGATAATAGGCTGGAGCTTTCATTGGACCTCCCAAAGCGAACTTGCAACCTCTCAAGCGTGTTGCTGCGCGGTAAATACGTAACAAGTGTCTGGGACAATATCTACGTCGAGGAGACGCCCGAAGACGCGACGCCGCCAGCAGTAGACATAATCTTCCCCTGTCCTGGTGCTACTGTCTCAGGCAGATTCACGATAGAGGTGGACGTAAGCGACAACGGCAACAGCGTCAGCAGCGGCGGCGGCACGGGTCATGCTGCGCTCTATGTGAATGATAGGCTTGCCGCGGTGAATGATTCCGGAAGCTGCAATCCGAGATTCAAGCTCGATACTACCACGATGGACTCGGGCGACTGCATGCTTACCGTCGTTGCTGCGGATGGCTCGGGAAACAGCAACCAGACCACAGAGACTGTAGATATCAACAAGATTCCTGTCACAAACTTCACATATTCGCCTGATGACCCGAAAACCATGTATGCGGTTACGTTCGATGCATCCGCGTCCTGTGATCCGGATCCTGAAGGACATATCGTTGCATACCGCTGGAACTTCGGAGATCTTGGAGACGGGAACATAACAACCGGAACAGATGCGATGATAACGCATTCTTATGCAACAGAAGGCTACTATGTCGTGAGTCTGACTGTGACCGACGGTAAGGGGGTAGCAAGTTCGATGAACCGGCTGATAACCGTAACATCGCCCCGCGGCGATCTGAACCATAACGGAGTGATCACCTCGGCAGACGCTGTAATTGTGCTTGAGATGGCTGCCCGCGGCGAATGGAGTGAGGAGGCGGACGTTGATGGCGACGACGTGGTCACGTCTCTCGATGCGCTGATGGTGATCGGGGACGGGGTGAAACAATGATCTTTTGGTTCTATTGATCGCGATTCCGCGTTTAACTCCAAAGAGCAGAGATCCATGAAAGACGCTTACGGATATGCCACTACCACGACCTCCCCTAACTCGGCTGCTTCTGCTCCGGCAGCACAGGAAGCGGCATCGTGTTGATCAGCACCGGCGTTTCGATCTCCTTTGCCCGCTCGATTACGAGTTCCTTCCCTACTGCTGTCAGCGCAAAGAGCGGTATCGCGGTTCCGACCTGCGCCAGCGGTTTTACGAGATCGCGAACGTGCTTTGATGCGCAACCGGTCACGATATCGACCAGATCCAGGAGATCCTGCACCTCTGACCGGGAGAGCGCTGTGGTATGCGCAGCGATGATGATCGCCTTTATACCGAGTTTGGACTCGATCCGCCTGATCAGAAGCGCTGTCGCAGGATCGATGACGGTAACCGCAATCCGTGTGTAGCCAAGTTTGACTGCATGGCAAACACCAACGGCAGGATCGATGCTCGCTGCATCCGGATCGACGACGATTCCGCCGCGCTCCCCGATCCCGTCGATGATCTCCTGTATCGGCTCGGTCTCGACGAGCCCTGAGATCTGTGCACCCATGCCCTGAACAAGTCCAGGATTGTCTGTGATGACTGTTCCAGCGCCGTCGCAGGCTGTAACCGTTGTGTCGATCAGCCCGGCGCGAAGCCCGGTCATCATCACCTCTGATGCGCCGAAGTTCACGAAGACGTCCACATCGAGGTTGCGAGCTTTCGTGAACATCCCGAGTTCTGCTATCCGAAACTCCATATTCGCCCGAACCGCATCCTCTGTGATCTCCTTGATACCGTGAATCTTGTCAAAGAGCGGGCACCACTTGATACGGGACTTGCCGACATCGACGACCTTCCCGTCCGCAACCGTGACCCGCGATGTTCCAAGCATCTCCATTACGTGTGGCATGGTTGGTATGTTTGAGCTTCTGGGGTTGTAAACTCTTTCGGGCATCGACGTTGTTCTGAAAAGTGTTTTTTAGATCGGCAGGATACGTTTTGACCAGCACCATAGTAAGTTGGCAACCCCGAATTCCAGATACCTTTAAATCAATGTGCATCACAGTGTGATGGCACGGGCTCGTAGATCAGTTGGAAGATCGTCGCCTTTGCAAGGCGAAGGCCCTGGGTTCGAGTCCCAGCGAGTCCATCATGAGCACAAAGACCGCCTGGATCAAGGCAGACACCGGTAATTGGGATGCGCAGAAGCAGAGAATTACCACCAGCCTCGAATCGGGCGTGGAATGCGTGCTCGTATCAGAAGGTCGTGTCGGGAAGGTGCGGGAACTTGGCGATATCATGGCGGCATCCCCGGTTGCAGAGGATGACATGCCTGATATTGTGGTGGTCGGTATAAACGGGGAAGGCGATGGAACGCAGCCGCTTCCTACTGATTTAACCGGATCGATGGATATTATCACGGCAAGGAGGCTGGCTTCCGAAGGAAAGACGGTTGCCGGATACGTGATCATACGCGATAAGAAGTACGAACAGTTCGCGGTTGAACTCGGCCGGGTCTGTGATTACCTGATCGCGGTAGGGACTGACTGGAAGGTTATCCCGCTCGAAAACATGATCGCAGGACTCTTTGATGAAGATGTTGCGATCATAGCTGGAGTTCAGGACGCGGATGAGGCGAAACTCGCAATCGAGACACTTGAGCATGGCGCGGACGGCGTTCTCATAGATACCGATGATCCGTCAGAGATCAAGCGCATCGTTGGCGTTGTGGAACGCTCAGGCATCCCGGCGGTACCGCTTCAGGTTGCACGGGTGACAGTGGTCGAACCCAAGGGCATGGGCGACCGGGTCTGCGTGGACACCTGCTCGCTGATGTCGGTTGGAGAGGGGATGCTTGTCGGATCGCAGTCAAACGGTCTCTTCCTGATACAATCCGAGGCAGAGGACAGCCCGTATGTTGCGTCCCGCCCGTTCAGGGTCAATGCGGGTGCAGTACATGCTTATGCGAAGGTCGGCGAGAAGACGCAGTACCTATCAGAACTCTCTGCAGGCGATGGCGTGACCATCGTGAATGCGCGAGGCGAGCAGAGGGACGGGATCGTCGGGAGGGTCAAGATCGAGAAGCGACCTCTGACGCTTGTCAAGGCGGAAGTCGATGGAAAAGTGATAACAACGATCTTGCAGAATGCCGAGACGATAAAACTGGTCGGCGCAGATGGGTTTCCGATATCGATCGCAAACCTTAAGGTCGGCGACGAGGTGCTCGTCCATTTCGAGGATTCGGCGCGGCACTTCGGCATGAAGATCGACGAGACGATCATCGAGAAGTAGTGTGCCGTTTAGGGACTGTCACAAAATAAGCCAGGTCAGGTTGAACCTCCTTAAACACATTCACAATATCAAAGCACATGATATCATCGCTTCCATCCACATCCATGACCGCGATGTAACACTCCGAACTGTAGCGTCCGGGACCGACATCAGGTCATGTTTCAAAGAATATCTTCGTCCCATCAGGGCTCCACACAGGACTCTCATCCGGACCAGGATTTGTCGTAAGTCGTGTTCCACCGGATTCTGCGATCAGTGCATCCAGTTCCGATTGCATGATCGCATGTTTCACAGGGGATTGCAGCGTCATAAGAGCAATTATAATCACACCGGATGCGATCACAAGCAACAAAACGATTGTAAGAATCTTTTTAGTCTTCATCTTCATATTTCAAGCCTCCTGCGTATCCGCTCAACGCTCCAACGACTGCACAACAAAGCGCAAACGCAATCTTTACAGCAAGCTCGATCGATTCAGGCTCCCTTATGTAAAAACCAAATCCCAAATCGAGGAGTGTTTCGAAGATTGTCAGTGCCCAGAGCATGAAGGCAACCGCAATACCTGCTTTCCAGCTCCGGGACATGTAGCCGAGGATTATCACAAGTGGCATGGATACCATAACCAGTTTCCAGCAGCCATCTATGCACCAGGGGATAAGCCACGATAGCGGGTCTATATGCAAATTAAATGTTCCGTCTATGAACCACAGCACATAAAAAGCACATACTATTGCAAACAGAGTTAGGAATGCCCACAGTTCCCTCATTTTCGTTTTTGGCTCTGTTCCATCCATTTTTATAGCCTTTTCTTTTATCCCCTATAGGTCTCTTTGACCAGATTACCCGCATACTTAAGCACGCTGTCAACGAAAAGACCGGTAAATCCCATGATCAGCAGTATTGCATACACCGCCTCCAGGTTATATAGATGATAACACCATGAGAGTTGATATCCGAGCCCCTCTCCTGACATCCCAAACATCATCTCACCACCAATCCGGAAAGACAAGCACAACAAAAATCCTACCCTGACCGCAGTTAGCCTATCACCATAGCCGGAAATCAGCGCAACCACCAGAATGGGTACCAAAACTGATTGCAAGAGAACCGTAAGTTGTGAGAGTCCAAACCATACGAGTAACACAGGTGCTATTCCTGCGGCTCCAATCCCGGATGCGAATAACAGAAACCGGAAGAAGGGATTTAGCGCCCACCCAGCCTTTTTAAATCTGTGCATGAGCGCCCCCATTGGCAGACCCACCAGCGATATTATCAACAGCCCAAGCAGGGAGAATGTAAGCGTGTTTGCAAGGTGATACGCCAGGGGTGGTGAAAAAGCACTTGTAGCAACTATTGATAATGGTGGTAGGATGAGTGAGTTATGAATTAATCTCGCCAGTATCTCCCAAAACAAAAATAGCAGTACGAAGGGGATTATATGGTAAAACCACCTGACAGTTCCGGTTTCTTGCTTGTTTTCATCTCCAACCGCATGGCTCGGATTTTTTAATCCCATTTTTTCACCCCCCCATTGCAGGCACATCTATTATATAGATATCACTATTTACAACATCTATCATATAATAATCAAAAGCCATCTTTGACCCCTCCGGGCTCCATGCTAAACCCATACCTACCCGGGAGGGGTTGCAAGGGATACTCAGCAATAACTCGTTATTACTCCCGTCTGCATCCATTATCCGGATTTCCTTAGCTTTAGGGTCATTTGTCAACCGGGAGTTATAAGCTATCCTTCTACCATCAGGGCTCCAGTCGAAATCAGTGACCAGTGCTCCTGCCGTTAGCTGCTTTTTATCACTGCCATCGGGGTTCATTGTCAGGATATCAAAGTTGCTGAGATTACCGGACATATATGCTATCTTCGTTCCATCAGAACTCCATTTTGGGCTCGTATCATACTCCGGATAATCTGTTAATCTCTTCTGGTTACCTCCGTCAGCAGCCATAATCATGATATCAAAGTTTGTAGTGGGGTTGTTGCCGGATGGCGTTGATGTTTGGAAAAGTATCTTCTTTCCATTCGGACTCCATATCAAATCCGAATAACCGGAACAAGTGAGGTTAATGTCAGATGCTATTTTTGTTTTACCGCCCCCATTGGCATCCATCACAAAAATATCTGCGCGTGTTTCCCTTGCCAATATATCTATATTTCGTCGATTAACACGTGGTTCATGATCAAACCTTGCCCATGTCTCATTTTTCCACTTCAACCAATAATAACCAGTGCTATACGGTGTGAAGTAGCATATCTTATCCCCGCCAGGGCTTATGGTGGGGTTAGAGTCAAGTGGCGTAACATTTAACGATACCAACTTTTTTTCATCACTCCCGTCTTTATTCATGACCCATACATCAATGGGTGCGTAAGCCTTATTTTTAAAAAATATCTTGTCAGAACGCACAACCGGGTTTGTGCCATTTGCTAACCGGGTTAAATTACTACCATCTGCATCCATGACACAAATATAACATTCCGGACCATAACGTCCAATGCCAATATCCGGCATCGATACAAAAAATATCTTTTTCCCGTCCGCACTCCACACCGGATTCTTATCTGGACCTGGATTTGTCGTTAGCCGTGTTATATTTTCAGATAGATTGGTTAAATCTTCCAATTGTGGTTCCGGTGTAATTACATGTTTCACAGGAGATGGCAGCATCACAAGAGCAGCTATAATTACACCTGATGAGATTGCGATCAACAGGATGACGGCTAAAAGTTGTTTAGTTTTTGTCTTCATTTTCATTCGGACCTCCATCTTCGTCCTCTTCTCGCTTTGCCGGCTCACGCGTCACAACAGCATAGATCACAGTCCTGATGGCGGACAGGATAAACAGCATGAAGAAAACAGCCGCAACGCCCGCACAAGTGGATGTTGACGGCTTCCAGTACGTAAAAGACATATCAGGATACGACTTTTCCGTCCTCTCGTTCCCGGTATATGGCTGAAGAAGTGCGCTTTTATTCATTTCCACCATAAATGCAATTCTTCCAGCACCATAAGAATCCATAACAGCATCGGTTGCATCGAAAAGATAGCACCACCCGGTGCCCCTCTCTTCCGGATCGCTCAGATTTCCGGATACAATGACCGTCTCAAAGGGTTCGCCAGAATATAAACGTTCCCGCTCTCCATCGTGCAGGTAATGAGCCGTAACCGTTTTGTTCCCGGAATGCACAAACAGACTGGCACTTGAAAGCTCGTATGAGCTGTTTGGTAGATCGTATTCCAGGTAGAAGCCGCAATCAAGCTCAGTGACATTACATGCATCCAGGGACTGACTTTCGAAAGGATCCTGCATCAGCGGATGCACGAATGCGCTCACAGAGATGGGGAGTGATGAAACCGTCACCAAAACGGCATGCTTAAGTGTGGTTCTCATTTTTCACATCCTCGGTTGCAGGCATATGTTGCCCCTGGCATCTTCTCGATCCGGTTGTCGGCATCGATGACATTGGCTGCGGTTTCATCTGTGGAAATGGCTACCACGGGTGTGGTTGCCACAGGCGCCCCTTCCTTGCGGGAGGTCGCAATCTCCAGACAGGCAGACACTGCCAGTGCTGCTACGAGGACGATCCCGACCACGAGTACATCTCTTAATTTAGTCATAGCACATCCTGAATCGTTCCAGTTCAACCGTCTGCCACCCCTTCGTTTAGGGGTGTATCGTCACAGCACATGAAGAACTCAATGACCAGTCGCATGAACTGCGCTGCCATCCTTCGTTTAAGGGTGTATCGTCGCAACTGTAGCTCAACACGTCGCCCAGACCATTGTCCATTGATAGTTCCAGGTATAGGGTTGTATTAGCATTCGAGGAGAAGATCCATGCTTCGCAAGCTGCCATGTCTGCCCCGGACAGCATGCTTATATTGTGGCTGTATACCCATTCGCGCCCCTCATCCCTGCCCCTTTTCCCGCATTCCTGCTGGGCAGAGAGGACACATCCCGTGCTGGTGCGAACCTCCAGCGCTTTTCCGTGCTCCGTATCCGCGATATCCCACACGGCGTCGCCCTCGATTACTTCCAGCCCATCTATGAGCCCCACAATCACGTTATTCGACTCATCAACAGGCAGTGGCACGAAAAGCGTGGTCTCTTCCGACGTATCGATTGTGAGTTCATACCGCATCATGGCATCTCCAAGAATGCCCGATGATATGGATATGCCGGAAACAACGATTCCTGTCGCGAGGATCACCGTGCCCAGTTGCAGCCCCCGTATCTTCCACTGCACAAGACCCTCCGGAGATCTTCTGCTGCCGCTTAACACCGCATACGCGGAGAGGATGCCAAGAATCAGGCTGATACACCCCGGTGTGAAGAAGATGATCATGCAAACTACAGACTCTAAATCTCCATAAAATACGCCTAACAGTGGGGGTGTGATGAAGATCAGACCGGACGAGAGGCAGATCGCAGTTATGATGATTCCGGAAAGGATTGGGCATGAGAATTCTTCCGGGTTATCCTTTGCGTAGTTGAGGTGCATATATGAGAAGACGGTGACTGAGACGATCCCTGCCAGCAGCAGAACGACCTGGATCAGCATAAATTTCACGGTGCCCGGAAATGCGACCACAAAGAAGACGTACAGACCAAGAAGAATCAGGCTGATCATGCCGCCGCAGATGCAGGACAGTTTCAGTATCTTCAGTCTCGTTTCGTTTTTCATCCACCCACCCCCCATGTCTCAACCACGCTTCCAGTGTCCATATCGACAAGCGCGGAGACCGATGCATCCGCCCATGTGACGCTTATGCAGGTCTTTGGCACGTAGAACTCCTCTGCTGTTTCAGGAAGAATCCTTCGTACAGTCGGAACGCCAGCGCCTGCACCGCCTGATAACGCACCCGCGATCTCCGGATTCTGCATCGCAATTCCGATTGCATCCTGCCTCGTCGCCTCAGGGATCGCTTCGAGGAGATAGCCGGTCCTGATGAGTTCATGGTTCAAGTACACAAAGTCGTAGATATCAGGATACCTGCATGTTGGCGATGCGGCAGATATGTGAAGACTTATCCCGCCGTCTTTTTCCGATGCCGAGGCGGTTACGTTGCCGTACACCGCGCCCGGATACGGCGCGATCTGGTGCGAGAG
Organism: uncultured ANME-2 cluster archaeon; assembly: GCA_965195165.1. Taxonomy (GTDB): domain Archaea; phylum Halobacteriota; class Methanosarcinia; order Methanosarcinales; family Methanogasteraceae; genus Methanogaster_A. The sequence continues at coordinate 11,725 of CBDAFH010000134.1, forward strand.
TTCGGTTTCGATCGCCTTGTGATCGGCAGGCGGCGTGCCCACCCATACGATGTTGTACGACCGGGCGTTGTCGTCTGTGTCCGTGATGCATCCTGCACCAAGGATCAGCGCGGCTGAGATCACAATCACTGCCAGTGTCGGTATCTTTGCCATGTTGCCACCTGTCGGGGGATGGGGCGCGGTGGAGCGCCTCATCCCGCATCTCCGATCGTTATCGTGTACTCAAATCCTTCGGCGTAGCGCGGAAGTATACCAAGTTCCAACTCTCCGACCGTACCATCCGCGGTGTAGCGTTCGACGTAACTGGTGCGACTTTCATTATACATTCCGATGCTGTCGATCTCCCATGGCGGGGTGCAGTCGCTGCCACCGAGATTAACCAAGCCATGGTATGTAGCCATGGTGCGGGTCAGTGTTACAGGAGTTCCTGACGATTCCTTAAGCGTCACATCAAAGGACGGCTCTTCGTCCTTGCCGCCTCCACTCTCGCCTCCGCAGGTATAATGCCGGTACTGGTTCGACTCGATCTCAATTGTTATGGGTTCGGCAACCCCTACTGCAAACGTCTTTACAAATGGCTCTGTCGGCTGTGTCCACACCTCAAAACTGAGATGAACCATCCCGTTCCATTCTTCGATCGAGGGGTCATTGATATTCAGATCGAGTCCGCCCTCGTACCTGCCTTTCGCATCCTCAGGCACCGAAAGATGCACGGTAACCGTGGCGGTGCCGCCTGCCGGCACAACCGATGGCGCATCTATCGTGATTGCATCATTCTCGAATGCCTGCGCCATCCCCACATCGTACCCGTACCATCGCTCACCTCCGAGTTTCGGGTCGATCTCGATATCTGTCTCGCCGATGTTCTTCAGATTGATCTGATAATCATGCCCCTCACCGGATTCGACCCGGTCATAGATGTATGATGGTTGGATCTGGATCACAGGCGCCTTCCAAACGCTGATGTGGAGATCGAGCGCATTGAGGTACATCGGATACGGCGACGGGTATGGTGTTGGCATCACAGCGTCTGTGAATGCGACCTGCAAGCTGTATTGCCCGCGATCTGCCTCCTCAGGGATCGCAACCGAGATCGTAAACTCTTCCTCGCCGCCGTCCGCTTCGAGTTCTGTGGACTCAGGCGTTATCGTGATCCAGTCTTCGTCGAATACGTACTCGCTGTACGGTTGATCCATGACCATGTGGTTCACTGGTACTGTCACATTGTTCTTGTTCGTCACCGTAACGGTGATCTCGTCGCTATCGCCCGGCATCAACTCTATATGAGAGTTCCGCGGACTGATCTGAAGTTTCAGAAAGTCCATATCTGCCAGGTCTGATGAGTCTTCCATCGACACCATCACTGGTGGTGGTGCCGGCATCGGTATATGAACTTCTGCCACTGCCACTGCCGCTGCCGGAATGCCTGCTCCGGCGATCAGCAGGAATGTTAGTATCATACACACTGTCTTGATTTTCATTATATTGTCCTCATTTGTTCTCACTTGTCCATTTATCGACAAGTGCGATTTATGGTGTGTAGATCCTGCTATTTAAACCTTTCTGTTTATCGAAAAGTTCTTTGGTAGGACGTGAAACTTCGCAACAAAAACAGAGATCGGTCTATGTCTTTCCGCTTCCGAAAACCTTTGCGAATAAACCGCTGGTCTTCTTTCCTTCGAGGGGCTTCTGTTCTGTAGCAGACACTCGCTCTTCCACTTCCCCCCCCTTCTCTGGCGCAAACAGTGGCTCGCGCTCCCTTCCCACCCGCTGCTCTTCGCGCCGCGGCTCGCGCTCGATCACAGAGGCAGACTTCCCGCCGTGCCTGCTCTTCCGTGCACGGATCTCGACCACTATCGGTCGCTCGATATCGCCGCTCACGATCATCGCAACCCCCGGAGGCAGTCTCTTGATCTCAGCCTCTGCTTCAACGCTGATCCCTTCAAGCCCCTTTCGAATCGCCTGCAGGTCGTTTGGGTTGGTGACCTTAAGGACGATCTGGGTGTTGCACTGCGATAGCACGTTCTTGTCGATGCGTGCCGGGCGCTGGGAGATCACCATCATCCCGAGCCCGAATTTCCTGCCCTCTGACGCGATCGTTCGCATGATGTCGGTGCTGACGGTCTTGCCAAAACCCTTCTCAGGGCAGTAGTTGTGCGCCTCCTCAATAATGAGCATCATCGGCGGGATGGTATTGATTTTTCTTGCCTCAAAGAGATCCTCGCACAACCGTGCAACGATCATCGCCTGCATATCAGGGACAACCCCTTTCATGTCGATGATCGAGCCCCGCCCGGGCTGAACCAGTTCCTGAATCGGTGTTGGGTTCTCTGAGAATATCTCGGTCTCCCGAATCGATTCAAGAACGCCTAACACGCCCCATTTCGCATTGCCGTTGCTGTTGCCGACCTCAAAGATGATGTCGTCGATCGTGTACCGGTTCTTCTCAGCGTGTATCTTCTGTATCGCCTCGTAGATGACGCCCATCTGGCTGCTCGACTGGATATTAAGAATCCTTGAGATGTCAGATGCTTTGAGATTGACCCCATTTAACCGAAATACCTTGTCTGCCCCGGGATTTAGCACCCTGTCTGCTGGCGTGTACACGGTCAGCCGCTCTGCATATCCTGCCGGTGCGATCTCGAAGTACTCGAAGTCCCCTTCAACCGCAGGATCCTTAAGCGACGTGTACTCGCCGTGCGTATCGATGATCACAAGCGGGATATCCTGATCGAGGAGTTCCTCCATGATAACGCCTGCGGCATACGACTTGCCGCTGCCGGTCCGCGCAAGGATGCTTACATGCTTCTGGACCAGGGCGTTGGCATCGAGATGCACCGGTATACTCTGCCCCTCAAGAAGTCCGAGATAGACGTTGCCGCGTGTGAGCCCAAGCGTCGATGCGATCAGTTCGGGATCCGCGTGGAATATCCGGTCCCCGGGGATAAACGGGGTTTTCGGCATCCTTAGAATCCTGTTCTGCCGCGATCCGATGACCATGGCTTTTGCAACCATCCGGTCAGCGTTCGAATCGCCCCGATCTTCGTCCAATCTGGTGATCGCGACCACCTGGGCAAGCACCCAGCCATCGATCTCGTGCCAGATCTTGAGATAGTCGCCCTGCTTTGTCGAAGGGTCTGAGACCGTGAACCTGAAGTCTGCAAACCCGGTCTCGCCGAATATTGTACCGATGGAGTCTATTGGCATGTGATAATCCGTTCTTTGTTGGTGTTTTTATAGATGTGCGAAGACTTCGCCACTTGTAATGCCCTGCCCTTCAGGCAGTGGCATCGATAGACCGCCTTCAAGCGATCTATTGGCGGGGGCGAATGCCGCCAACTTGCCGTGTTCAGTCATGTTCTATCCTCTTGATATACATCTTAATAACTTCGCTCCTCACTTCCCCCGCGGTTCCCACATCATAGCTCCGTGACCATATCCACCATTTTGCGAAAATCTCTGGCGCAACTTCGGAAAAACCATAACTATTTGGACAACTGTCTAAAAATCCAGTAATTTCCGCCGATTTACTTGATTCGTAGTATATTATCGTATTTGGAGCAGAAGATGGGGTATTGGGCGATGAGGTTTGGCAGGGGCATTGCAGCACCTGGGTAAATTGACAGCCTCGTTTAAGCGAACCCGTTAAGTGGCATGAACAGAGATATGACCAGTATGTGGTTTGCGAATGCGAGGTGTTTACGGTGGTCGATATTGAAAACAAGCACGAGTTGAGATCACGTAAACGATATCTCTTCATGATCTACTGTATTGTAGCTCTATTTATCTGGCCTATTGGACCTGTCTGGATGATATTAAATGGATATGTGGAATACCTTACTACTTATGCACTGGTGGCGGTGCCTATTGCATTGATTGCTATGTTGATGGTGTTCAGTTTAGCCATATCCCCTTTCAAGTACAGCATCTTCGGACCATACAAACGCACCCCGTTTCCGAACGAGGTGCCTTTATTTGAGAAATCAACCGGCGGAAGAATATCATTATTTCATGTATCCGGTCCTCTGATCAAATATGTAGTATATCCGTCAGGTTTAGGCATATCGATCCTCGGTACCGGAAAAACATTCATCCCAACAGAGGCTATCACTGACATAAAGCCACATTTTTTGAATAGGTATAAGTTGGAACATAAAAGCCCCGAATTGCGCAATCCTGTGATTTTCAATAGCAGGGAGTTGTATGAGGCTCTCCGGAAACTGCGCGGCGTGCAGGAGACCACACAGTCGTGAGACGGTACGCTTCGCTTATGCCTTACACCCCGATATCAAGATCATGATCCGCCGGAATTGCGCCCGATCCCTGCCCCGCACGCCCAGTGCGTGATTCCCGCACCCAGATCGATGGCGCATCCTTGCTCGCACCCCTATCACACCCATACCTCTGCCTGATCCGAACGATCGTCGGCGTGTTGATGCCAACGCCTGATACGATCGCATGTCCCTTCGCAAGCGCAGGCAGTTCCGATACAATATCCCGGCTCACAGACTCAATGCTTCGCCCGATCTGCTCCTGATCCGCGGGATTGATGATCCGCATCGTGATCTGGGTCATGCACTGGGAGAGCGAGTCAGAATCGAGCTTGCTTGGACGCTGCGATACCATGCAGATCCCGACGCCGAACTTCCTGCCCTCAGATAGGATTGTCTTGATGATCGGCTTTGATTTCGCGACTCCCCCGCCATCCGCACCCTGCGGCGCAAATCGGTGCGCTTCCTCCAGAATCACAAAGACGGGGTACGGC
>CBDAFH010000135.1:0-3827 GCA_965195165.1 uncultured ANME-2 cluster archaeon
AATGCAGGGGATAGGATACCGAATATGATCACTGGTCCCTTCAGGTAGTAGATCCTGACGTCTTTCTTGGCGATCGCGTACGCACGTCTCATCTGGTCTATCATTTATGCCTCCTCGGTCAGTTTCACAAAGACGTCCTCGAGCGTCGGCGTCAGCGTGTTTAGTGTCACGATCTCCAAATCGTTCGCTTTGGAATAATCCACCAGACCGCGTATCGCCCTGTCCGGCTCGTCCGTATACAGTTGTATCTTATCCCCACTCGCCCTGACACCGGCGATGCCTGACATGGCACGAAGATCAGAGACGTCCACGGGTGCTGTGAAACTGACCTCCACATACTGTAGCCCTCCTATCCTCATCTTGAGTTTCTCGGGAGCGTCGATGGCTGCGATCCTCCCGTGATTGATGATCGCAACCCTGTTGCAGAGTTGACTTGCCTCTTCCATATAGTGGGTGGTTAAGAAAATCGTCTTGCCGGCGTCGCGGAGTTCCTGCACCATCTCCTTTATCAGCCGTGCGCTCTGGACATCCAGACCCGATGTCGGCTCATCGAGAAAGAGTATCTCGGGGTCGTTCATGAGCGACATGGCTGTGACCAGTTTCTGCTTCATCCCCTTCGAAAACGTCTTCACTGCATGATCCTTCCTGTCGTACAGGTCAAACTTCGTCAGGAGTTCTTCTGCCCTCGATACTGCAACTCTCTTCGGTACGCCGTACAACTCTGCCATAAACTGCAGGTTATTCCACGCAGAGAGTTCGGTGTATGCGTTCGAGAGCTCAGGAACGACCCCCATCGTCTCTTTGGCTCTGATCGGATGCCGCCCGAGGTCAAAACCCATGACACTGACGCTGCCAAAACTCGGTTTTATTACGCCTGTGAGCATCCGCACCGTTGTGGTCTTGCCAGCACCATTCGGTCCTAAAAATCCAAATACTTCACCTTCTTCCACCTCAAAGTCGATATGATCCACTGCTGTTAGTCCATTGTAATGTTTCGTCAGTTCTTTGACCTCAATCACGTTTTTCACAAGTCTGCACCCCCATTTTCCAGTAAATCGATGACGATCTTCCTCGTCTTCAGTTTCCATACCTTTTCAGGCGCACCTCCGCCCTTCTCCCTGTACTCGGAGACCTCGATGATGCCTGCACGGTTCAACTCCGAGAGATGGTAGTACAGCCCGGAAGGCGTAAGCCCAACGCCGCGGTCTGTCAAAAATCCGTATATCTCCTTTGTGCTCCGGCTGCCATCCCCGATGAAGTCGATGATCGTCCAGCGGGTCGGGCAGTGAAGCGCCCTGATGTACGTTCTGAGTTCTTGCAGGCGTGGGGAACAATTACACATTATGTCACCTGAATATTACAGTATTTTACTGTGATATTGTGGTGGTTGTTTAAAAGGTTTGTGGCGTCTTGGGGTTGTCGTGGATTCTGGTGTCGGCAGTCCCGCTCATGGAATGGATTTTATATAGGATGAGTTCCAACGCGTCGTACATGGAACAAAGGTGGCATCGTCGCGATCGAGATATGGTTTCGCTACTGGCTGATCACACACGAAACATCGGCACGGCCAAACCGAATGCGAAATCGCGATGTACAGGCACCGTACTTAAGTCCGGGGTTTAGTGACTTCGAGTCTGGCAGAGCATGTGTTGGGGGTCGGGTGTGAATCGGGCGGTTGAGAGGTGTTTGTTGGGGCAGCGGGTTCGTGAAACTGAAGCGAACACGTAGAAGTAACAGTAACCTTTAAGTATCTTAAGTACTTGAGTACTACATGTACGTGTTACGTGAGCACGATGGTACTGTAGGAATATCCACAGTATCTTTGTACCATAGAAGCAAGATATTGGATACGATGATACCAACAATGGTTGATTGCAACAGCGATCTACCATAATAGAAATGTATATACGGATGAAACAGAAACATAGAATAAGGTGAGGTATATGGAAATGGTGCACGACAGGGGCGTCTTGATGGAGAACGTAGATATCTGGGATCTGGAATTTGGTGAATTGGATGTAGATAGAAATCTAATTCAAGAATTTTCTGCTAGACATCGTGGAAGTGTTAGAATTTCTATGGGGCTATTCTGCACTAAGAAGGAATTTGAAAAAGAAAAAAAAAGGGTTTTAAGTAATCCAATTCCATAATTTTCTGGAGTTGTGAAATTGGAAGATATACAATTCAGTAATGAAGAGACAAAGTCTCTTAAAGAATCCACTCGATTGTACCATACGGTTAAAGAACTAATAATTTATGCAGAAGAGCGCGATCCCGGTAAAAAAACTTTTCTTCAACCAACATTAGAGTTGAAATATGCGTTTGATCACTTGATGCGAGTTTATGCATATAAGTTTGGATTTAAATCCGGCGATGCTGAATATGTGGATATAAATCTCCATAAAATTTTTGGACATGTTTATAGAGCAGGATATGATTCGCTGGACTACCTTTCCATCCAGTTTAGGAAAGAGCTTTTGAGCGAAGCCGGTGCTTTTTCTCCAGAAACATTGGTCAAAATATTCCCAAAGTATTATCAAGAAATTAAGCCAGATTTCGAGATTGCAGATCATGAGATATCCAAAATCAGAGCAAGTAAGGACATTGGCGACCCAAATGCAGACGGTCTCATCGAATATGCCGAAATAGTCAAAAGGTTAGAAAATCATCTTAGAGAATTCGACAAAATAAAAGTTAGTTTAATAGAATATGAAAATGAACAAAGAAAGCGAGAAAATGATAGCCATGTACGAGAAGTTATTTTAATAATTGGTGCAGCTATAATAGGAGCGATTATAGGAGTAATTTTTGTGTGAGTTCAATTTATTTATTTACACTTGATCCTGAACGAGCCTGTGCTTGGTTACCAAATCTAATCTACCCGCATCTGCCCGCGCATGTCACCATCCCGTATACGCGACCCCCATCGGTCAAAGATGCCCCGTGATTCATCACGGGGTTCGTGACTAATATCCAATCCTCACCCCCACCGTTTCGAGTCTCGAAATGACTATAATCCCTGGCGCAGAGAATCCACTGATCTATAATGCAGCACCCATCCGAACTTGCGCGATGTAACCTCTGCGAATGGAGGTGCGGGGTAAACCGGCTCGAGGGTGAGCGCGGCGTATGCAGGGCAGGGATGCACCCCCTAATCGCGTACACGATGCTATCAGAGACGCTTTCCAGTTACTCAGTCACCATGCTCGGATGCAATTTTAGGTGCATCTACTGTAACGCATACAGGATATCGCAGTATCCTGATGCGCAATGGTTCTACCGGGATTATGTGGAGCCCGCAGTGCTTGCAGATGAAACGACATCCAGAATGACGCCAGACACCGACAAGATCGGTTTCACAGGCGGCGAGCCAACGATTCATCTCCCATATATCGAGGAGGTGGTACGTGCGATACGGGAGAAGGGTACAGAGATCGGTGTGGGGATTGCGACCAATGGTTTCTGCACACCAGAGACGCTTACGCGGGTGATTGATCTATCCACATCGATCTCTTTTGAGATCAAGGCTTATGACGACGATGTTCACCGGATGCTGACCGGTGCACCATCCGCCCCAGTGCTCCGGAATGCAAAAGTCCTTGCTACAAGTGCCAGAGAGAGCATCCGTGTATTCAGGACCGTGGTAATACCGGGCATAACCGATCGTCAGGTGCTAAAGATAGCGGCATTCATCGCTGACGTCGACCCAACGATACCGTATCGACTGATCGGGTTTCGACCGAACTTCATACTGTATTACCATCCCGGACCAGGCAGGGCTCTGATGAACGATCTGACTGAACGATGTAAGGATATCGGTCTCACTG
>CBDAFH010000136.1:0-8234 GCA_965195165.1 uncultured ANME-2 cluster archaeon
CTGTGTTGTTGTACCAGTTCCATGTCTCGATCGTCTGGTCGGCGGTTGCGTTGAAGCGTACCGAAACGGATTCGTTTACCGTGATCGTCGTCGAGTCGTTGTTGGTCTTGCTGTTGGACCAGGATGTGATCGCTGGTGCCGCTGGTGCCGCTGGTGCCTGCACGTTACCGCTCAGATTGGTAGCTGACATGTTTCCGTTGCCAGTTGCATTCCACGCCCATACCGTGATGTTTGACCAGTTGCCTGCGCCAACGCTTGAGTTCAGGAATGTTTCCGTTCTGTTGTACCACGTCCCATTCATGCTCACGTTGTAACCGTCTGTGACGATGCCAGTTCCAGCAGCCCATGTGTAGTTGACCCAGTAGTTGCCTGTCGTGCTCTGGAGATTCGTTGGAGCTGGTACTGCGAAGTCTATGTCCAGCGTCTGCCAGTAGAGACTGTAATAGGGCGTGCCATTATAATCATGGTCGCAGCTATAGTTGATGCTCATATTCATCCGGAAAAGCCCGTTGGGTCGATTTGCGCTAGCGCCCCAGCTATTCAGCATGATCCAGTATCGGTTATTTGGGTCTGTATCATTGTAACCCACACAGAGCACCGCATGACCGCCACCCCCCGGCTCCTCCCACGTATGACCACAAGAGTAGTCAGGACTCCAGAGATCGGTCTCGGCGTTATTATTCCAGAAGGTCTGGAAGACCGCCCAATCAGAATCAGTAGGCAGATAAAATGCAAACCAGATGGCGTTGTCGCTGGCAAGAACACTCTTGATGTTATCGATGGCAGTAGTATCCCCTACTCCTTGCGTGGTGATCGTGGTCTCCTCGATGCGCGTGATTGTGTAGTGTGGCGTCGTTGAGATACTATCAGCAGGGACTGTAGTACTGGTTCCGCCTCCTCCGTCCTGCCAGCTGGAATTCGTATTGTTCCACGGGATTGCAAATGTAGTATTTACCGAGTAGAAGTCCACGAACATGTCAAGATTGCCGCCTTCGCAAGCATAACCATCGCCAGTGCCATCATAGTAGAGGGAGTTTAGATACTGGATGGATAGTCTGTCGAACACGTCGTTCTCGACATCATGCGCAACCTCCATGCAACCGGTGGCTGCCCATACCCAGCAGTTGCCGCACGAACCCTGATTGCGCTCGGTTGCGTTGTAGTCCAAGCGACCAAGTACGCTGTACTCATCAGGAAGAGCCATAACCCCCTCTCCTGATATGTTAACCTTGGGAGCGGCATTGTAACTTTCTATCCATTCCCTCAGAGTCTCACTATCCGGATGCATGATGGTGCATAGATTGTCATCTGGCGGATCAACCATCGCCGGTGCCTGCACGTTATCGCTAACACTGCCCACCGACACATTCCCGTTGCCGGTTCTGTTGTACGCCCATACTGTGATGTTTGCCCAACCGCCCGGACCAACGCTCTTGTTCAGGAACGTTGCTGTTCCGTTGTACCACGTGCCATTCATGCTCACGTTGAATGAGTCGGTCACGTTATCGTTGTCAGGACATCCGAGGTCTTTAGACCACGTGTAATTGACCCAGTAGTTGCCAGTGTCGTTATCCAGTCCCGCCGGAGCCGGTGGGATGTTAGCGTTTGCAAACATCCCGACCGCCACCAGCACCATCGCGGTTATCAGTATGTGATTCATACGTTTCATGTCTTATAATCCCCATTCAGTATATTATATATTAAATACGATTGTCTATCAGTAATAGTCTATACCCCTCCATCCATCGCCTGCAAAGCAGCGGAAGAGAATACATGCCGGAAGTAAAGCCGTGACCGGTTTTGCATATACAAGCAATCCCCCGATCCAGCCCAATATGACGATACCGGACAGTCTGACGTTCCGCGGCGTTGTATATGCGATTGCCTGCGCCTTCGTATACTGTTTTTACTTCCACACTATACCTCAGTCGGGATGTTCTTACGCGTCCGCACCACAAGCGGTAGTTTGCGCAAGTACTCACCAGTCGATTACGTCATTATTCGCGTATGATATATAATAAAGGTTATGGTGAGCGGTAGCAGTAACGGCTCTGCTCGGCTGCTGCTGTTGGTCGCAGGTGGGTGCATCTGGCAGGAATGCGGGGATGTCCTGATCCGTAGTTACTTCGGGATAAATTACAATATCGTATGGATGTTGTGTTCGAATCGATCCCACACAATCCCGCGAACGAATGCCCGCAGGCATCCCTGATCCGGACACCACAAGGCGATGACACAGAATCGTCCGCAAGAGTTATGTATTACCGAACATAGCACACAACCAGATTACTCAGTCGGAGAATAATACCATGAAACTACCTGTGGTCGAACTTCCAGACATTCAGGCAACCCGTCCTGCAATCCCGATCAACCTGACGCGCGTCGGCGTGACCGATGTCAAGAAACTGATCGAGATTGCGCGTGAGGGTAAACGCCCGATCGTGCTCATCGCACGGTTCAACATCTTCGTGGACCTGCCGCCTGATCGCAAAGGCGCGAACCTTTCAAGGAACTTCGAGACGGTCGATGAGGTTCTGGAGGAGGCGGTCGAGGCGCCGGTGTACGAGATAGAGGAGCTTTGCGGAGTTGTCGCACGCCGCCTCCTGACCAAGCACGAGTACGCGTCCCGCGCCGAGGTGCAGATGAACAGCGAGTATGTGGTCAAGCGGGTGACTCCTGTGACAGAGATATACTGCCAGGGCGTGGCTAACATCTTCGCAGAGGCGATCGCCACACGATCCGGCGACGACGGCGATATCACGGTTCGGAAACTCGTTGGCGCAGAGGTTCTCGGGATGACCGCATGTCCCTGTGCGCAGGAGATCATGCATGACCGCGCCAGACAGGAGTTGTGCGATCTCGGAGTTCCCGATGCCACGATTGCGCAGTTCTTGAGCAGGGTTCCGATGGCAACTCACAACCAGCGCGGACGCGGAACCATCTCCATCGAGGTGCATGACGGATATGATGTCTCGATTGAGAAACTCATCGACATCACCGAGAACTCGATGAGCTCTAAGATATTCGAACTGCTCAAGCGATCTGACGAGGCGTCAGTGGTCGATACCGCACACCGGAACCCGAAGTTTGTCGAGGACTGTGTCCGGACGATGGCTCATTCGATCGTGAAGGAGTTTCAGGATCTGCCAGACGACTCCATGATCTCGATCAAGCAGATCAATGAGGAGAGCATCCACCAGCACAATGCCTGCGCCGAGCGGTGTGCCACACTCGGGGAACTGCGGACCGAACTGGCTGGAGTAATGCCGCTACTGGATCAGGGCAACTGAATCCGAATACCAGCCGTTCTTGAGCTGAGCCGCGACGACCACATCACGGCGACAGCGGGGGCGTCAGGAGTCCCGCGGTCTCGGGAAGACCGAACATCAGGTTCATGTTCTGGACCGCCTGCCCTGACGCGCCTTTCACGAGGTTGTCGATCGCCGATACCACGACAACGCGTCGCCCCCCGCACGCAATCCCGATGTCACAGAAGTTCGAGCCACGCACATCCGAAAGATTCGGAATCCCGTCCCGCACCCGCACAAACGGTTTATCCCGGTAGAACTCATTATACAGCCCCAGTACCGCGTCATAATCCAGCTCCCTGCTCAGGATGAGGTGCGCTGTCGTTAAAATCCCGCGAATGGCAGGAACGACATGCGGCGTGAGATAGATGTTATTAAGCGAGCGATCCAGCCGGCTTAACTCCTGAACGATCTCTGGCAGATGCCTGTGCGTGGTGATGTTGTAAGCACGGACGTTTTCTGCGAGATTCGGGTAATGCGATGTGGCTGATGGATCTACACCGGCCCCGGATACCCCTGATTTGGAATCAAAGATCGCATACTCAATCGATCCTTCGCTTGCAAGCGGTGCCGCCGAAAGTATCGCACCTGTCGGGTAGCAGCCAGGATTTGCGACGAGGTCAACTTCTGAAATTCCCCCATGCAGTTCAGGAAGACCAAATACCGCGCCCCCATCTCTCGGATCGGTATGCGGACGTTTGTACGTGTCTTCGAAGACCTGCTGCGGCAGCCTGTAATCCGCGCTCAGGTCGATGACGCGCGTACCGCCCGTGAGGAGTTCCGGGACTATATCCATCGCAGCGCCGTGTGGTACTGCCGTGAACACGACGTCGCACGCAGAAGCGATCTCTGATAGCGGGGGGTCCACGAAAGCCAGATCGGTTAGCCCTGAGAGGTGCCTGTGAACGTCTGTCACAGGAGTGCCTGCAAGCCGCCTCGATGTCACGGTTCTGATCCTTACTTTTGGGTGCTGCAGGAGCAGCCTGATCAGTTCCCCGCCTGTGTATCCTGAGCCGCCGATGATTCCAATATCGATCATGGGTACTTTAGTGGCTGACAGATCAAAAAGATTTTTCGGTGGCGCGGTGGTTGTGGTTTCAGGTTGTGGTGGGGTGGAGCGTATCACAGGGTTCTCACCACAGAGACCGCCCCACTCCTGATCGATTCGCCAGATCACACTTTAGCGCTTTTGCATCACTCCTCGGTCTGCTCCACAATCACCTGCTCGATGTTGATCTTTGCATTCTTCAGGATGATCTTGATCCCGCCGCCAGACCCGGGTGACATTCCAGCGATCGGCATCGGAATACCGGCTGTCATGCCTGCGGCAGGCATCACTCCCGCTACTGGCGCCGGCACCGACGCGGTAGGGGCGGTAGGCTTCGCTTTCCCTGCCCCTTTCGCTTTCTCTTCCTCCTTCGTCTTCCACTCTGCAACGATCGGGTGCTTCTTCTCGATCAAAAACGCCTTTAATGAGTCGAGATCGGTTGCATCCTCCTCAGTTGCGATCGCATCCACGATATCCTCCGGAATATCGGCGATCACACGGTCCTTGAGGTGCTTTGGCATCCAGCCGACCCGGTTCCAGCCGCCATCAGCAGCGATGAACTTAGGCGACCTGAAGTAGTTGATCCCGATTCCAAGGAAACCGACGACCTGCTTGCCACCGCCGGTCTGTCCAGCCATGTTTGCGAACGTAAGTCCGTTTGGCGCAGGTTCTGCGTAATCGCGATCCACCCATGCGATGATATCGAGTTCAGGGATGTAAAAGCCGACGACCTCGAAGCAGCCGCATGATGTGTGCGGGTATTCGAAGAACGAGTGTAGTTTGATCTGAGAGTACTCGCCCTGCGACGACGATGCCGCGACCTCATTGACGCCCTCGTATTCACCGCCTATCGGATCGATACACTTTCCCTTCTCGATTGCGAACTGCGGACCATCGGGATCGACCTTTGCGGCTGCCCTACCGTCGAACCAGTTGATCGCGCCGCAGAGCGAGACCCGGTCAGGCGTCACCACGCAGACATTGGTTGGGGCAAACGACTGACAGAGCGTGCACCCGTAGAACGTGTCCACATCCTCGTCATGCAGATCGCGCGTTCGCGCGTCCCTTGCCTCGTATATCGCACGGATCTCTGGCAGTCTCTTCTCGATCTCGTCGGCGTCCGTGATGTAGAGCGCCTCCATCTTCTCGATGAAGGTCATCTCATTTTTAAAGAGCATCATGGTCGCTTTTGCGAGGGGTTCGAACGAATTAAGCCCCTTCTCGACCGCATCCTTGCTGATACGAAGCCAGATGTCGTACCGCTGATTCAGATGCATGAGACCGTTAATATAGTTCTGAAAATCGTGATTTCGGCGTTCAACGATCGCCTCAAGGTCGGGTTCGACTGCCTCACCCGCGATACGGTAGATCATTGCGAAAGGATGTCTTTCGCCCTCAGTCATATCCGATAGATCCGGGCCGATCAAGGTGAACTTTCCGTCCACGACCTCGTCCATGCCTTCGGCACGCACCAGTTCAAAGCCCTTGCTCTTCGGTCCTGCGAGCTCGATGTACATGCCGTCCTTTCTGATCCGTTCCCCTTCAAACATGGGGGATAACTCAAATGGGAATTCGTCTGCCATTGGGTGCCTCCTGAATTAGATGATGAATCGTGACAATCTACTTAAACCTTATCGCTTCCATTCCATATATTCAAGTACCCTCCGGTGAAAGGATTGGGTGATGTCAGCATCAGCGAGTTCAGACGATTACACGAAATGGAGTTTGATCGCATCCGGGGAGGGGGCAGGCAGGATTGCAGCCCTTTACTTTGCGAGTATGCGAAATGAGGCGATATCGGACAGGATCTTACTCCTTAACAGCGCAAGAGCGGATTTAAAGAAGGTACTCGACGAGATCGCAGAGCATCTCGGGGGTAAAGAGGCGAAGGCACTCGAAACGATCCGGAGAGAGCGCGTACAGCTTTTTGGCAGACAGAGCACAGGAACCGGTAATTTCTGGAAGGTCGGGGAGAATGAGGCGAGGATCGATTTCGATGAGATTATAAGAAGGCGAATCGAGAGTCTCGGGCTTACGAGCGGTGATGCGATGTTTGATATCATGACGCTCGGCGGAGGCACCGGCAACGGCAGCATCCCCTACATCATCGACCAGATGAAGCACGGATCAGGGAGAACCGCTTCCGGGCACAAGCACTTCGCGCTCTGCGTGTGGCCCGATCTGATCGAGGCCGATCACAGGCACTTCAATGCGATCTGCGGACTGTCCAGATTGCTCAAGTATGGCGAGGATAACCACCAGAATGCTGACATGGTGATGCTTGTCGATAACACAACCCTCGGAAAAAAGATTGAACTGGATGGCGGCGAATCCAATTATTACTACGAGATCAACAAAATGATTGCGCAGGCGATCGATATGATGATGGCTCCGGGTCGGAAGAATACGAACCGGGTGATCGATGTGAATGACTACATCGTCTTCCCGTCGCATATCGGCGTCTACCATACCACGCCGTGCATGTCGCTTGGCAACGATGTAGACCTGATCAGCATCGAATCTGCGCTTGATGATGCGATCGAAAATGCGTTCTTCCCGATGGACCCCGCAACCGCAACCGTGGTCTGGCTGATAGTGCGCGTGCCGAAACGCTACTTCAATGTCGGACAGTTCGAGCAGCGGACACTCGACCACAAGTTCAAGGGATGGGTAGAAGAGAACATCATCGGAAAATTGCGTTATTCGACTGTAACGTTTGTCGAAGAGGATATAGATACGTTTGATGTGCTTTTATTGCTTGGAGGATTCAAACTCGAAAAATTGGTTACGGAATCCTTCGAAAAATACCTGATGTTCAAGGAATTGCTGGAATTAAACGCAAAGAACGGCAAGATCTCGCTTGCGCAGTTCGGCGACGACGTGACCCTCTCGACCGATGAATTAAACCGCATCGAGCAGAACCTGCGGGATTACATGGCGCACATCGATGATGTGGTGAAACGGCTGAGCAAGTGAACTATTTAATCCCATAAAACCTCTTATAATTCTCTATCGCACGCCGCCCCTGCTCAGGATACCGGCTCAGCATAAAATCCACAAACCGAGCCGCGCTCACACAATCCTTCGTGAAATCGAGTAACTCCTTTGCCAGCTTCTGCGACCGGTCATCTCCAGCCGGAATCTCAAACGATACGCAGAAATCGCGCACAGAAAAGCATCTTCTCCTGAGAATCGGTGAGATCGAACCTATGAGAACCCCATCTTCGAGTTCGACATAAGCAGGAACGCCTTTCTCATCTATCCGCCTGGAATCGGTCAACCCATAAAAATCGCGATACGAATGCAGTTCAAGGTAGATCGCGGGTTTTATCTCCTCGATCGCAGCAACGAGATCCCTGCCGTAACCCTCGTAGTACCGGTCCTCGAGAGTGCTTACATAAGCGCGATCTGTGAGTTTCGGAATGATCACAAGCGTGCCTGCCTCCGGAGCGTCCAGCGACTCAAGCAGCGCAGATGTGTGCATCCATTCATCGCCGTGCAACCCCCCAACAAACAATCGCTTCGGATCACCGCTGCCGAGTGTGATTCTCTTTGTCATTGTCGTGCGTCCTCTTTATGAGATTTGCCCCGCATTCAGCCTGGCTGCGCCATGCGGTGTACGTCGGCTTTGGGACAATATTATCCAACCAACTGCCCCATCACTCCGCAACCCATCTCTGCAAATTCGACCACGTGCCGCCATAGAATGCTCTGACCAATGCGCTTGACATAATCGTATTTCTACATACGATAATCGTGGAAACATTGCATAAGCTACACAGTATATAAGCGTATGTACCGCTATGCTCATATACTTATTTGTCGATTCCATCTTATGCCCCCCAAACAGCGCGGAGAAGAACTTAAAAAAATCGTCA
>CBDAFH010000137.1:0-1755 GCA_965195165.1 uncultured ANME-2 cluster archaeon
CCAGAACATGATCACAGGATCGATTTTTCTCTCTCGTTTTATAAGTCCTGTTTCACGAGCTCGAGTTACGTAACCATTCAGGTGAAAAGATCGTGCAAAGATCTTTTTCGATTATATGTGGATCGGTTGTCATCAATATCCCCCCAGATATCAGATTACAAGTGATTGGGGGTGTGTAAATATAAATGCTTGGTGGATATTATTTCATAAAAATACCGAGTGGGTCAACAAGTGGCTTAACCGATGACTGATGGAAGCGACTTAGCACCGAACAACAAGTCAATCGTGCAATGCATTGCCCGCCATGGTGTGCAGACCCACGGATCGAACTTGGACTCCCATGCAGGCGAACCGTCGGATCGTGTGGGCGGGGGCATGGGACGGGAACGGAGTCCTGACGGCTCTCACCGCGTGATCAGGATCGCGTCACTCTTTGTACTCCCCTCCGACCACCTCACGTATCCAGTCCGCAGTATTCGGTCCGACCAGCTCCACCGCCATCAGTTCCTCCCGGCTCGCCCCCATCACCGCGGCAACCGTTCCGAAGTGTTTGAGCAGATTCTTCGCAACGACATGACCGATCTTCGAGATTGCGGAGACGACATACTCCTGCTGCCGCGGAAGCACCATCGCATACCGTTTGCCGTGCATCACGACCTCCCGCCCGTGATCCTGCTGCTCTCTTCTCGCAATTGCAGCAATCATCATCGCAGTATCCTCCGCGTCCTTGCTAATGAGGATCGATACGCCAAAATCGAGCGCTATAGCCGTGAGTGCGCCGCGTACAGCATCCAGATGGATCTGTCTCTGCCCGTAGAGATCGCCCCCCTCGATGATCAGCACAGGTCTGTCGAACGTACGTGCAAGATCCGAGATCTGCCCGAACAACTCACGCCGCCCGCTGATCAACGAACTGATAAAACCGCTTGTCGTCTTTCGCTCGACACAGACACGATCGCTCAAGAGATAGTCACCGATCTCAAGCGTCCGCATGACCACCTCAACCCCTACATCCTCAAGGATCTGCGATACGCCAGACCTGATCTCCCTGTGGTCGATGTATGCAACCAGACCCGCCTGACCCGAATCGCCCCCCTCTAAATCCCCCTGGTCCAAATCTTCCCTGCCCGAACCCCCATGATCCTTGTCCGAGGACTCTGTCTGCACGCGCTCCAGCGCATCGCGAATCTGAACTGCAAGTTTTTCAAGTGTCTTGCCAACTTGTGGGGAAGTGAAAGGCTCAAACCGCAGATCCCGCCAATCGGCATCGGCATACTGGTGGTCAGCAATCGCTTGAGCCAGCTCGTCTCCTGCCCGATTCTCCTTGTCATTCAGCAGCGGACAATCGACGTAGTAGATAGGAAGAACAAGATCATTGCGTCCCAGTTCCTTCTCACGCTCAAGAAAACGCTGCAATTCATCGCTGCAAGCCGGGCTGTTGAAGAAACTCGGAGTGATAATCGGAATTAGGAATGTAACCTCATCGAGCGACTCCTCGATTCGCTTCTTCCAGTTCTGACCCCAGAGGATATCTTTGCGGTCCTGGAAGATCAAAAACTCTTCTCCGATCTGCACACGAACTTCGTCGCCCAGACGCTCACGAAACTCTGTCAAACGTCCACGATTATCATCCGAGTGGACATAACTCATGAACGCTGCCGGTTTTGGTTTTCGCCCCTTCATCCGCAAACCTCCCCATCCCTTCACCGCGTAATCACGACGATCGCGCCGCCCGCCTCGAGCACATCCACAGCC
>CBDAFH010000138.1:0-5525 GCA_965195165.1 uncultured ANME-2 cluster archaeon
TTTTTTTTTTTAATGATACGGCGACCACCGAGATCTACACTCTTTCCCACACGACGCTCTTCCGATCTTTTAGAGGTTCCAGAAACTTGCAGTTTCTTCCACCTAAATTTTTGCTTCGCAAAAACTTCTCTAAATCCAAACGTTATGCTCACTTCATAAAGAGTTCATAGTTATATGAACTCAGAATTCAAATTCGCTGATTTTCACAAGCATATTGTATTTTATTTCCCACACGTAATTATGGAATGTAAATACTGAAAGCTGCCACTCTCACTATTTTCATGCTTATTTTTGTCGATAAAAGCTAAAAAAACAAAAAACGATAGGATGCCTCATGCACCCGCACCAAGATGCCCCGGATTTCCAATCCGGCCGGTCCGTGACTTCGGGAGGCTATCGCGAGTATGCGGCGGTCGGCATGGTCGGAAGTGTTTTTGCAGTGTTGCGCGGTTGGGGCACATCCAAGTACAGCGTCTACCCCATCATGTTTCGAATATCTGAAAACATACAAGTTAGAACCCGGTCACCCAGCAATGCAACACGTAAGTCAACGATAAACTTATGCACCACCACAATCACGTAACAAGTCATGAAGGAAATCCGAATTCACGGTCGCGGCGGGCAGGGCTCGGTCACTGCTGCCGAACTGCTTGCGATAGCGGCTTTCGAGGACGGTATGTACAGCCAGGCATTTCCGTCATTCGGCGTGGAGCGGAGGGGCGCGCCTGTGATGGCATTCGTCCGCCTCTCTGATAAAACGATCAGACTGCGCAGTCAGGTCTACGAGCCGGATTATGTGATCGTGCAGGACGCAACGCTCATTGAAGCGGTCGATGTTGCTGGCGGACTTAAGGCAGATGGCATGATCATCATCAATACCGATCACAACCCCGATGATCTTCTCCTCGAGACAGAAGCCACGGTCCGGACGATCGATGCAACCAGGATCGCGCTTGATATCATCGGAAAGCCGATCATGAATACCGTGATGCTCGGCGCATTTGCAGGCGCAAGTGGAGAGATTACCGCAGAGTCGATTAAGAATGCGGTACGTGACAGGTTTCCGGGAAAGGTCGGAGAGAAGAACGCAGACGCTGTGCAGAGCGCGTACGACATGGTGGTGGGATCATGATTCCGCACGCACCGATCGGAGAGCCGGGGTCCAGTCTTGCAAACAAGACCGGTAGCTGGCGGATTTTTATACCGGTATTCGATGCGGAACTCTGCAACGGATGCGGCACCTGCGAGACATTCTGTCCCGAAGGCGTGGTGCACAAGAGAGCCGATTCGGATACATTCATCGCTGATTACGATTACTGTAAGGGCTGCGGAATATGCGCTTACGAATGCCCGAAGGATGCCATAGAGATGATTCTGGAGGAGAAATGACTGGAAAACTGAAGAGCGGAAGGCAGGTCGTCGAGGGATCGTACGCAGTTGCTCATGCGGCTGCGATATGCAGACCCGATGTGATATCCGCATACCCGATCACGCCGCAGACCCATATCGTAGAAGACCTGTCGCAGTTCGTTGCCGATGGCGCAATCGATTCTAAGTACGTCAATGTCGAATCCGAATTCTCAGCACTCTCAGCACTCGTCGGAGCGAGCGCAGCAGGTGCAAGAACGTACTCGGCAACCACGTCACAGGGGCTTGCGCTGATGCACGAGGTGGTCTTTAATATGGCGGGCATGAGGCTTCCAGCCGTGATGACGATTGTGAACCGGTCTATGTCGGCGCCGATCAACATCTGGAACGACCATCAGGACAGCATGGCAGAGCGAGATTCTGGCTGGATCCAGTTGTATGTCGAGGATGTGCAGGAACTCGTGGATACGACCGTGCAGGCGTACATGATCGGAGAGGACCCTGCGGTCTCGCTTCCGGTCATGGTCTGCATGGACGGATTCATACTCTCGCATGTATTCGAACCCGTAGACCTCCTCGACCAGAAAGCCGTGGATGAGTTTCTCCCACCATTTAAGCCGTTGCGCATTCTCGACCCCGAGGATCCGAAATCGTTTGGCATGTTCGTGGACCCTGAGTACTACATGGATTTCAGGTATCTTGTCGAGCAGGCGATGGAGCAGTCGAGATCGAAGATACAGGACGCGGCTCGCAGTTTTGAATCGGCTTTTGGCAGATATTACGGAGGCCTGATCGATACGTATCATACCGACGACGCAGAGATCATCCTCGTGGCGATGGGATCATTAGTCGGGACGCTCCGTGATGTGGTCGATGACCTGCGCAGCAAGGGTGTCCCTGTCGGACTCTTAAAGATCCGTGCGTTCAGACCGTTTCCTGCCGATGAGATCGCTGAGGCGACCTCCGGCGCAAAGGTTGTCTGCGTGCTTGATAAGAATATCTCGCTTGGCACAGGAGAGGGCGCGGTATGTACCGAGATCAAGGCGTCTCTCTACAACAGTGACATCAGCGTTCCTGTGATCGGATTTGTGATCGGGCTTGGCGGGCGTGATATACCAGTCGGCACGGTTCAACGAATCGTTAGCAAGGCAGAGGACGTCATCAAGCACGGGATCGAAGTCGAGAACGAGTTTGTGGATCTGAAGCACTCGCTTGATTCGTAGGAACCTGAACTGTCGCATTGCGCTATTGTTCAATACTGTGTGGTCAACATCCCGGTACCGAAAGACATGAATCAAAGCAGGGAATTTAACCGCGGAGCACGCAGAGGCCGTAGAGAGGGGGTAGGATGCTTTGCGTTCTCCTCGATCTCTGCGGTTAAATCTCCTATTTAGTCTCATCAAGTCCCGGATCGGGTCAAAATTCTAATTGGAACTCTGTCAACACCCGGGTAACTTTACAAATCCCGTGCACAGATGTATTTTTATATGAAAACATACAAGGAATTGAACAAGCTAAGAATTGGGTGCAGTTTAATATGACATACAAGCTCGGGATTTCCAGACTGGACGAATTGATCGGGGACATAAAGAGCGGTACAAACATCATGATGATCGGGCCTCCCATTAGCGGGAAGGACGACATCGCAAATATCATCGCATACCAGGGACTACTCGATGCCAATGCTGCCGTGATCGTTTCAACGCGCGAGCCAGGAAACAACGTACTCGAGTGGTTCGAACGCTACAACCTGGACGTTCCGATGGACCGTATCGGGATTGTGGACTGTGTCACGCGTACTCTTGGATTTGGCGCACCCGATACCGATAACATCAAGATGGCGTCAAGTCCGGTCGATCTCACAGGCATCGGTGTCAAGATCAGCCAGTTCTTTGAGCACTTCTGGATGGAGATGCATCTGCGGGAGACAAGATTGTGCATCAATTCCTTGTCAACGATCCTGATGTATTCCAACCTCCAGACCGTGTTTCGGTTCCTGCATGTCTTCACAGGTCGCATAAAGGCAGCAAATGCGCTTGGCATATACGTAATCGAAGAGGGGATGCATGATGAGAAGACCATCGTGACGCTGAAACAGTTGTTCGATGGCATGATCGAGATCAGGGAGAGTGAGGAGGGGTATCAGATACGGGCTGTCGGGTTTACGCCAAAACCAACACCGTGGTTTGACTATGAGATCGATGGCGCGAATATCGTGCTGCGGGGTTAGCATTAGATGATAGAGACCGGAATACCGAAACTGGACAATTACCTGCATGGTGGGGTCCCTGAAGGGAAAACGCTTGTGTATTATACATATCCCGGAGTTGAGGGTGCCGTATTCGGGATGCAAAGCCTGTGTCATGCCATATCAGATGGAATATGTGGTGTTTATGTCGCATCGAGTACCGAGCCGCACAGGATCAGGGAACAGTTCAGCGAGTTCGGATGGGATGCCGGGGAGTACGGGGATCGATTCGCCATCATCGATGCGTTCTCCGGATTGATCGGCGCGGATTCGCATGAACGATATGTCGTGGCTGACCCCGAAGATACCAGGAGTCTGACACAGTGCATCAAGAATGCGATGGAGGACCTGCGTGAACCTGGTGTTATCGTGTTCGAATCGCTCTCGACGGTAATGGACCTGTGCGGGGAGTCGGAAACACTCGACGCCATTGAGGAGTGGAACCAGTATGCGATGCTCTACGACCATGCGATGATCTACAATTTTACGGCATGGCCATATTCCGATGACACGTTATTATCCATAAAAGAAGATATTTTCGATTCTACCATTTCCGTTGGAGGGATTACTGGAAACGTTATTTTTGGTCAGTATTTTGGAGTGTTGAAGGCGAACTGGACCGATGCGGTCCGGAAATACATATTATTCAAGATTCTAAAGCCGGGCGGTGTACGTGCGTACATCCCAAAGATCCTGGTCACAGGACCGTTTGACGCAGGCAAATCCACATTTGTACATGCGCTCTCGAACAGGGCGGTATCTGTGGATCGGCTCGGCACAACCATAGCGCTCGATCACGGACATGTGGATCACAAAGGATTTGCTGCCGATATCTTCGGAACTCCGGGTCAGGCGCGGTTCGATCCGATCATAAAACTGCTCAGCGGAGAGGCGATGGGTGTCTTCCTTATTCTGGACTCGACCAGAGCCGAGGACTTCACACGCGGCAAGCAGATGCTTGAGATCACCAGGTCGTTTGGGCTGCCGGTTGTGATCATCGCAAACAAGCAGGACCGTGCTGGCGCGCTTACACCGGAAGATATCGGGGGGCAGCTCGATATGTCAGAGAATGTTTTGATCATGCCAGCGGTCGCAGCTACCGGCGAGGGTGTATTCGAGGCGTTCGAGACATTGATCGATATGGTTATGGAGGTGGGGTAAAATGTCGGCATCATCGACATCAGAGATGCTTGGGAAAGTGCTCGCCGATCTCGGGAAGATTGGCGATGTTGAGGCAAGCGCGGTGGCAACGAGGGATGGTCTTCTCATGAATGCGGATATGCACAACATGGGCGATCCGGAGACGTTTGTTGCGATGTCAGCAACGATGCTCGGTGCAGCAGAGACCGCGGCGACCGAACTCGACAAGGGCATCCCAAACCGTGTGATCGTGGAATCCGACGACGGGAAGTTGATATGTATGGGCGCCGGTCCAAAGGCGCTCCTTGTGGTGATGACAGCACCGGAAGCAGGACTTGGACTGGTTCTCGTTGAGATGGTGAAAGCCACCGAAAAGATCAGGAAATTAATATGAATAAAGACATGAAACCATTGACCATGAAACCGCTCATCAACATCGGGAAAAGTGGAGTTACAGACCAGGTCATAAGCGAGATCAAGGAGCAGATGAAAGGGAAGCATGAGATCAAGATACGGATCCTTCGGAATGCTCCGGAAAGCGCAACCGAGACTGCAAGCGCGGTTGCATCGAGAACCGGATTTAAGGTTGAAGATGTGCGCGGGCGTACCGCTATACTCTCGCGATGATGCAATCATTGCACCGCTTCCTTGTGCAGTACTGTTTTCCGTACAGAACGATCAGTGCATGAAACTCCTGGTAGAGATGCACGTCCCGTGGTAGCGAGTCCTCGAAGTGCCTCTGCAGCGTCTCGTAGCCGCCTGTAACTCC
>CBDAFH010000139.1:0-6765 GCA_965195165.1 uncultured ANME-2 cluster archaeon
GACGGCATTCGATATTCTGACATGTGACTGGAGTTCAGACGTGTGCTCTTCCGATCTTCTTGAGTGTGATCTTCTTATCTGTGATCTCTTTCACCTCAAATTCCCCGTACTCATCGCCGATCTCAATCTTCTTCGGATTATCCGAGTACTGCCTCACCACACTCAGTACCACTACATTGGAATCGGTTCCGCGGAACGCCGAATCAACGTGGCACGTGAAGGGGGTAATGTCCTCCACATCGTCGATGGTCTCGTTGTACACGAAATAGTCCCCTGGTTGGATAACCTCATCGTACACAGCTTCACCATTTTTATAAATATTTAGATATACTTTATTTCCTATTAGGTCAACCTGCGATGCCACAAGACTGTACCCTTCCTTAAGCTCCCAGGTCTCGCCGGTTGCCAGAGTCTTCTTTGTATTGCCCTCTGCTGGCGCATCATATTTATCGAAACATATCAGAATCTTACTCAAGAGATTCGCCTTATCCTGATCGAGCGAGCGGTATTCGCAGCCCATGAACCAGATAAACCGCATAGGGCCCTTGCACGTATTTGTCGTGTAAACCGCATCGCCTTCTTCGATCGTCCCGTTACTGGCGAAGCGGAGATCGAGGAATTCCACAGTGGCGAGGGGGAGCGGCTTCTTGATAGAATACTGTAACGCCGAGAAATTGAACCCATAGAGGTGCATATCAGAACCGGTTGTGATCGACCCCGGCAGGCCCCGTATCTCTATCGGTTTTGCAGATACGGTGCCGGTACATAGCGCTACGATCGATAGCACCAGCATTATGCTGATAGTTATCGATTTCAAAGTGTTATTTCTGTCAATTTTATTTATATCTCATACGCTTTTGCTACATATATAGTATTTATTGTTGCTACTTTCAAAGAAAAACAATTTCATAATATATAAAATTTTCTCAGACTCTTGATAAATTATTCAACAAAAACTTTTAATAGTATCAACAAATAGCGTAGGACATGGACTCTACTGATACTAAATCCATACTCGAGACCGCTATCCGGTTTCACGGACACCAGTGTCCCGGACTTGCGATGGGGCTGCGAGTCTCTCTTGTTGCGTTGAGAGAACTGGGAAAGCCTGCCAAGGACGAGGAATTGGTTGCAATCGTCGAGAACAGCTCCTGCGGCGTGGATGCCATCCAGGTGCTGACTGGATGTACGTTTGGTAAAGGAAACCTGATCTTCAGGGATTTTGGCAAATACGTTTACACATTCATGAACCGTGAAACCCAGAGAGCACTCAGGATCTCTATCAAGGAAGAGGCCGTCATAACGGACAAACATCATCTGGACCTCTTCGCCAAAGTCAAGGATAGAACAGCAACTCCTGCTGAAATGGAGGAGTTCAAGCGGTTACACATCGAAAAAAGCAATGCGCTACTGGATCTCCCGGAAGCGGATCTTATGAGCATAGAGGTGATCACCCCGGAACCGCTACCGATGGCGCATATCCATGAATCGATATGCTGCGATAGATGCGGCGAACCCACGATGGAGACGCGGATCCGGCTGCTGGACGGTGCACCACACTGCATCCCGTGTTTCGAGGAGTTGATGGGATGAAACGGATACTTATTGCGTCAGTGATGGCGCTTGTCATCGGCATCTGTCTGCTCACGCCCGCAACCGGTGCCGCTGCGGAGCAAGAGGTCAGGATCGCAGATAAAACAGGCGATTGGGGGAATCCGTCTCCGTATCTTTCTTATGCACGGGGACCCGGATACGTGAGGATGCATTTCATCTTTGATACGCTTGTATGGAAGAACGAGACCGCGGGTCCGATTCCCTTGCTGGCAGAAGACTGGGAATACTCACCCGAAGAAGACGTTTACGTCTTTAATCTGGCAGAGAATGCAAAGTGGCACGACGGTGAGCCAGTGACTGCTGATGATGTCGCCTTTACCATAGCGTACATGAAGGAGCATCCTTATGGGTGGGTCGTTCTCGATAGTGTGGACCGGGCAGAGGCAGTCGATCCGCACACTGTTAAGATATACATGGAAAGCCCATACGCGCCGTTTATGGAGGATATCGGCGGCACGATGCCGATCCTGCCAGAACACATCTGGAAAAACGTCGCAAACCCGATGGACTTTGTGGGGGATGGTGCATTCATGGGATGCGGTCCTTTCAAGTACGCCGATTTCAGTAAGGAGCACGGAACCTACCGGTACGAGGCATTCGACGAGTATCATCTCGGAAGACCGATCATTGACCGGCTGATCTATGTGAAGACAGGCGACCCACAGATGGCGCTTCAGCATGGCGAGGTCGATTTTGCTGATGTGAAACCCGATATGGCGGATACCATAGGAGAGGACGGTTTTGTCGTGATAGAGGGGCCGCATTACTGGAACAAGAAACTGATGATCAACCACAACACAGAGCCGCTTGATAATATCGTATTCAGGCAGGCGCTCGCGTATGCGATCAACCAGAGCGAGTTCGTGGACAAATCCCTGAGAGGACATGGAAAGCCTGCGAGTTACGGACTGATCTCAAGCGAGAGCGTGTGGGCAAGCCCGAATGTTCCCCACTACCCCTACAACCCTGAGAAGGCGAAGGAAATGATCTCAACGCTCGGATACGTCTGGGAGGACGGCGTCTTCACAAAGGACGGCAAGCCGCTGGAACTTCAGGTGCTCGTCTCGATGATCGGTGTCGGTGGACAGCCCGCTCCAGACCGTGACGGAGAGATCCTCAAGAACCAGCTCGAAAAAGTCGGGATGCGGGTCGATCTGACCTCCCTTGACACAAAGGTGGTCGATACAAAGGTGATCAACTGGGACTTTGATCTTGCAATCTCAGGACACGGCGGCATCGGCGGTGACCCGAAGATACTCTATGAGAAGACGATTCAGACGCCGGGAGCCAAGGCAAGTCCGAATACCGCACGATATAACGAGAGCGAGGAGTTAAACGAACTTTTAAACGATCTGATGCACGAGATGGATCCCGAAAAGAGGCTTGCTGCGGTCCATGAGGCGCAGAACGTCTACGCAAGGGAACTTCCCGCAATCTCACTATATTACCCGACGAGCTACTACGCGTACGATCCTGATGCCGGAGTCGAGTGGTTCTACACGACCGGGGGGATCGCCAAAGGAATCCCGATCCCGCAGAACAAGCTCGCTCTGATCGGGGACAGCGATAGCGCGGGCGCGGAAACGACAGAAACCGCAGAAACGGAAACCGGGACCGCAGAACAGGCGACCCCGATCGCGCCGGGTTTAGCGATGATCGCAATTCTGATAGCATTCGCGATCGCGCAGATGAAACGCTCTAACAGGAAGCCCTAACATGCGAAACAGGACGGTAAAGGTGGTCGTAGCCTATCTACTAACCATCTTTATCCTCCTCTTCCTCAATTTCCTGTTGCCGCGGCTTCTACCCGGTGACGCGATAATTGCGATGTACAGCGGTCACGAGGTGGTGATGACCGAAGAGCTGTATGCGGAACTCGTCAGGATGCACGGGCTTGACCTGCCACTTCACGAACAGTTCTTTATGTACCTCTCAGAGCTCGCACACGGGGATCTTGGATATTCGTATGTATGTCACGCATCCACAGCAGATCTTATAATGGGTGCGCTGCCGTGGACGCTGCTTCTTGTGGGCACCTCGTTTATTCTGTCGGCCATAGCTGGAATCGTGCTCGGCGTTGAGAGTTCGTGGCGGCGCGGCGGACGGCTCGACAAAGCGCTCCTCACGTCCATGCTGCTACTCGACGGCATCCCGTCTCTCGCAATCGGCATCACCGCGCTCACGGTATTCTGCCTGTACTTCGGATGGTTTCCGAGTACCGGAGCAATGACGCCATACTCGGGTGCAGAGGGTATCGAGTATATCAAAGACGTCCTCTGGCATCTTGTGCTGCCGCTTGCAACGCTCACGCTCTCTATGATCCCTGGCGACTATCTCCTGATCAGAAACAGCATGATGCTCACGATTCGCGAGCCCTACGTGCTCACAGCCCGTGCAAAGGGCATCAAAAATCGCAGGATAAAGTATCTCCACGCTGCAAGGAATGCGATACTCCCGTTCGCAACAAGGATCGGTATCAGGATCGCATACCTCATAACGGGCGCGCTTTTCATAGAAACGATCTTTGCGTACCCGGGACTCGGGCTTCTGACGTATCATGCGATATCGAACCGTGATCTGCCACTGATGCAGGGGATTCTCACGGTATCTGTGATTCTGGTACTCCTGATCAACATTGTTGTTGACCTGATGTATAAAAAGATCGATCCGAGGGTTGGATATGCATATTAAACCGTTTAAAGAGTTTACAAAGGATAAAATCGGTGTTGCCGGACTTGTGCTCATCTTATTCCTGTTCACAACAGCGATCCTTGCCCCGACAATCGCGCCACACGATCCATGGGATTACTCCTCCTCAGCGTTCCAGCCGCCCTCAAAGGAACACTTGCTTGGAACCAATGATATCGGCTATGACATATTTAGCGAACTCTTGTGGGCACTTCGGACATCGATTC
Organism: uncultured ANME-2 cluster archaeon; assembly: GCA_965195165.1. Taxonomy (GTDB): domain Archaea; phylum Halobacteriota; class Methanosarcinia; order Methanosarcinales; family Methanogasteraceae; genus Methanogaster_A. The sequence goes on from CBDAFH010000139.1 coordinate 4,530, forward strand.
TCTTCGGAATAGCGGTTGCAACCATCACATGCACGATCGGGCTCGTACTCGGAGTCTCTGCCGCGTTGAGCGGCGGGATGTATGACATGATCGTTATGAGACTCGCTGATGCCTTGCTTGCGATACCAACGATCATGGTACTGATACTGATTGCAGCGTACTTCAAGCCGTCCACCACCGTTCTGGTAATAGCGCTCTCGCTTGTGCTGTGGCAGACCATAGCAAGAGGGGTGCGGGCGCAGACGCTCTCGCTTAAGACGAAGCTGTATGTAAAAGCTGCAAAGAACACGGGCGCACCGACGAGCTATATCATGTACAAGCACATCATGCCGGAACTCTTTCCGCTGTATGCGATGGGTTTTGTCACAAAAGCCCGGATCGCGGTCTTCATGGAAGCAGGACTATCGTTCCTCGGAATATTCGATCCCACCACAAAGAGTCTTGGGATCATGATGAGTTATGCGATGCGCTACCTGTATCTCGATGTCTGGTTCAACTGGCTGCTTCCACCGGTTTTAGCACTTTCACTGCTTATCGTCTCGCTCGGACTCATAGCTTACGCGATAGAGGAGATATTCGATCCGAGACTGCGGAGGAACAATGCCACTTCAATTTAAGAATCTGAATGTGCAGTACGGGATATCAGGTTCGCCTGATGACCGCATAACTGCACTGGACAACATATCTATTAAAATAAATGGGGGGGAGTGCGTTTCCGTGGTCGGGGAGTCCGGTTCCGGAAAATCGACGCTCGCACTTGCATCCATGAAACTCCTGGCGCCAAACGCTGTGACGTCCGGGCAGATCATGGTGGGCGGCACCGATATATCCGGTCTTTCCGATTCGGAGCTGGAAATGATCAGGTGGAACGAGATCGCTATCGTGTTCCAGAATTACGGGGACGTGCTAAACCCGGTTCACCGGATCATCGATCAGGTCGCCGAACCGCTGATCAAGAACGGGGAATCCCGGAGTGCCGCACGGGAGAAGTCCGAAAGGATGCTTGATTACTTAAAAATAAAAGAGGGGCGCGATGTCCTGTACCCGCACCAGATCAGCGCCGGTGAACGCCAGCGGGTCCTGATGGCGATGGCGCTGATCACAGACCCGGAAATCCTCGTGCTCGACGAACCTGTTGCATCTGTCGATGCGATCACGAAATCGTACCTTGCGCAGGTGATAAACGAACAGGTGGATGCAGGTAAGGCTGTGCTCATGATAACTCATGACCTCTCCTTTGCGCCCCTCTGCTCTGATCGCTGCGAGGTTCTATATTTCGGGAGCATTCTCGAATCCTTGCCATCCCATGAACTCCTGGATGCGCCACGCCACCCGTACACCCGTGCGCTTGTCCGGTCGTTTCCGATGATGGAACGTGCTAAGGACCTTGCAGGCGTGAGGGGCGTTCCGCCATCCATGCTTTCTCGATCCGACCAGCATAGCAGCTGCATCTTCCAGCCGAGATGCACGCAGTCGATCGGTATCTGCTCGCAGAAAGAACCGCAGCCGGTGTCGAGGCGGGCTGACGGCATCGAGGGGGGTGGGGATGGGGGTTATGTCGTATGCCACCGCGGCGGCATAGCGACCATGATATCTGTGAAAGACGTCTCGAAGTCATACAAAGACCTCAAGGTCTTAAGCGATGTCTCTCTCACCCTCGACGAGGGGGAAATCCTCGCACTCGTGGGAGAGACCGGATCAGGGAAGACCACACTTGCATATCTGATCGCAGGCACGATCAAGCCGGATGGCGGGGAGATCACTTTCCGGGGAAGGGGGGTTTCGGATATCGACCGGAAAGAGTTTGCAAAAACGGTTGGGATCGTCTACCAGTCTCCAAGGGACTCGATCAGTCACAGGTTCACGGTATTTGAGGCGATTGCGGAGCCTCTGCACATACACGGTGAATTCGGTGACGAATCCAGGGGCAGGATTGAAAGCGCGCTTCGAGAGGTGCAACTGCCGGATGATGAGTATTTTCTGCAGAAATATCCGCATGAATTAAGCGGAGGTGAGTTGCAGCGGGTGGCTATAGCACGTGCGCTGATACTTGCGCCGGACCTGCTCATCGCGGATGAATCGACGTCTTTCCTTGACTCGAGCGTCCAGGCAAAGGTTCTGAGGCTCCTCCTCGATCTGCAGAACGAGCGTGGCATCTCCATGCTCTTTGTGACGCACGACATCGGGAGATCGGAAGAGCACACGTCTGAACTCCAGTCACATGTCAGAATCTCGT
>CBDAFH010000140.1:0-9521 GCA_965195165.1 uncultured ANME-2 cluster archaeon
CATAAACTCTTTTGCAGATGCCCGACACTGCTCCGGGACACAGATGACTCGAATTACGAGTTTTACAGGTACCTGCGACCGACGCAGAGCGAGATGGGTGAGACAGACCGGGCAGCGCTCGAAGAGGCGAAAGTCGTCCGCAAATTCAAGTACAAGGCATATCCAAGCACCTGTCTCGTCGAGAACGATGAAGAACCGCCGCGGGAATTAAATGAGGAAGCGATCGATATCACGCTCATGATCACCCGCCTCCTCCACATGCAGCCAGTCGACGAGCTCCATACCATGCGAAAGATCGTGATCGACGGCTCGAACACTGCCGGATTCCAGCGCACAACGCTTGCCGCAACCGATGGCTACATCGAGACGTCAGAAGGCAGGGTCGGCGCGGATGTACTCTGCCTTGAGGAGGATGCGGCCCAGCGGGTAGGGGAAGAAGCGGACACAGTCGTCTTCTCGTTAGACCGGCTCGGGATACCGTTGGTCGAGATCGGCACCGCGCCTGACATCGTCTCGCCTGCCCATGCAAGAGAGACTGCCGAGCAGATCGGGATGATTCTCCGGTCAACAGGTGCTGTGAAGCGCGGGATCGGCACGATCAGGCAGGATGTGAACATCTCAATAGCAGGGGGGGCAAGGGTCGAGATCAAGGGAGTCCAGGAACTCGATCTGATCGAGACCATCGTTATGTACGAAGCACTCCGTCAGGTCAGACTGCTTGAGATCCGGGAGGAACTCCGAAAGCGGGGCGCAACCGTCGGCGAGACTACGGACGTGACGCAGATATTTGAGAATACCGATTCATCGGTCATCAAACGCGCAATTACGAAGGGGTGCGTGCTTGCACTACGCCTACGTGGATTTGGGGGCATGGTCGGAGCGGAGATCCAGCCAGACCGCCGCCTCGGATCAGAGTTTTCGGATCGGGCAAAGAAAGCGGGTGTTGGCGGGGTATTCCACACCGATGAGCTGCCTGCTTACGGGATCACCGATGCCGAGGTCGATGCGCTCCGGGATTTCGTGGGCGCAGAGGCAGAGGATTGTGTGGTAATCGTTGCCGATCGCTGCGATCGGGCAGCGGATGCGCTTAATGAAGTTTCCGCAAGAGCAGAGCAAGCGCTTGCAGGGATTCCTGAAGAGACCCGAAAGATGCTTCCTGATGGCAGCAGCGCGTATCTAAGACCGCTTCCGGGTGCTGCACGGATGTATCCCGAGACCGATGTTCCGCCGGTTCCGATATCCGGCAGAATCGAGGGGATTGTAATCCCGGAGTTGCTTTCTAATAAAAAGCATCGCTACGTCAAGGAATACGGTCTTTCAGAGGATCTGGCACGGAAGATGGTATATTCCAGATATCTGGATATCTTTGATACGGTCATGGGCTCGGTGAGCGTGGATGCTGCTCTTGTGGTGCGGACACTGACCGCAACCCTGACCGAACTCCGAAAAGATGGCGTCCGGATCGGGGAATTTTCGGATAGACACTTTTTAGAGTTGTTCGGTCTTGTAGCATATAATACGATTGCGAAAGAGGGAATTATAGATATATTGCGCGTGCTTGCAAATCAGCCAGACCGCCCGGTTGCGGACGTGGCAGAGAGTATCGGTATCGTCGGCATGGATGATGCGGAGATTGCGGATACGATCGCAAGGATTGTTGTGGATCGGAGTGATTTTGTCCGCGAACGTGGGATGGGTGCGGTTGGTCCGCTGATGGGTGTTGCGATGCAGAACCTGCGTGGCAAGGCGGACGGCAAATTAATCAGCAGGATACTTACGGAAAAGATCAGGGAGGAGTTATTATAATCAGCGTTAATCGGTACAAATGCGGATACTGCGGCGCATGTGTCTCGGTCTGCCCGACAGGCGCGATCGAACTCATAGAGACGTGGATCGAGATTGCAGATACTTGCAATGAATGCGGGGCATGTGCCAGAATATGCCCGATCGGGGCTATTGAGGTGCTGAAATGAGGGATAAATACGACATCATCGTTGTCGGCGCAGGACCTGCCGGCTCGATCACTGCAAAGACCGCTGCTATGCGCGGATGCGACGTGCTGATGATCGAGAAGCGCCAGGAGATCGGGGATCCGGTCAGGTGCGCAGAGGGCGTTGCGAAACCCAGGATCAAGAGGCATATAGAACCGGATGAGCGGTGGATTGCGGCTGAAGTCAAGGGTTCACGGATCTTTGCGCCGGACGGCACCAGTGTCGAACTATCGGAGGACGTTTCAGGAAGCGAGGTCGGGTACGTGCTCGAACGCAAACTCTTCGACCGTGCGCTTGCCGATGCCGCGGCGATTGCCGGAGCAGATGTGCAGGTCAAGACGCGGGCAACAGGTCTGATCATGGAAGACGGGTATGTGAAAGGCATCACCGCGATGCACATCGGCTCGAAAGTGGAGATCCGTTCTGATATCGTTGTTGGTGCGGACGGCATCGAATCCAAGATCGGGCGGTGGGCGGGCATCGATACCACGCTTAAGCCTTCCGGTATTAATACCTGCGCACAGTTCCTTGTGGCAGACATCGATATCGCCCAGGATCGCTGCGAATTCCATCTTGGCAGTGCGGTAGCGCCGTCAGGATACTTATGGGTCTTCCCGAAGGGCAACCGGTGCGCAAATGTCGGGATCGGGGTCGGTGGCAATACATGCAGCCCCGGGAAACGTCCGATCGATATTCTACAGAACTTTGTCAGGACTCGTTACCCCGATGGCAAGATCCTCGAACTCGTGGTCGGCGGCGAGCCAGCATCCGGGCCGATTGGACAGACCGTTGCAAACGGCTTGATGCTGGTAGGCGATGCCGCTCATCAGGTTGATCCGCTCACAGGCGGCGGTATCGCCAATGCGATGGACGCAGGGAGCATCGCAGGGGATGTTGCTGCCAGTGCGATTGTGGAAGGGGATGTCTCTGAGGCAAGGTTGCAGGAATACGATGCCGGCTGGAGGGAAGATTTCGGAAAGAGATTGGACAGGTCGCTTGCGGTTAAGAATCGTTTCGTATCGCTTACGGATGATGACCTGAACAAGCTTGCGCATTCTGTCGAAGGTCTTGATTTTGCCACGATGGACCTCTACGGACTGCTGGTTGCACTGATCAAGAAGAACCCGAAGGCGCTCTGGAGTCTCAGGAAGATGTTTATGTGAGCGGGGTCGGGGTCGTGTGGTGTCTTGCTGCTGATCCGTGCAATGGCAGCTGCGCTGTGCCACCGACATCTTCAAATATTCGGAAATAAAAGATAATCTTTGTGATGCGGTTTATTGGCAGAGACGGCACGGGAGTATATGGGGGCGAAGGACGTTTTGCTTTAATGCTCCGCCCTGCTGGCGGTGGCATCGACGGATCGCTCTTGGCGATCAATTACACACTTCTGGATGTGTTACGATAAACAAATCCGAATCACCAAACGAAACCGCGTGGTATAAACTGACCGCGGAACAGGTTTTTGAAGCTCTCGGATCGGGGGAGTCCGGGCTCACCTCAGAGGAGTCGAAAGCAAGAGTTGAACGCTACGGGTACAACGAACTGACATTCAAGAAACGAAGCGCACTTGTCCGGTTTTTGATGCAGTTCAAGAGCCCTTTAATCTATATCCTGCTCGCTTCTGCCGCAATAACCAGCGCTCTCAGCCTGTGGGCGGGCGTTGATATGTGGATGGACACGGTGGTCATCGTTGCTGTGGTCATCGCAAACACGATCATCGGGTACATCCAGGAGGGAAAAGCCGAGGCATCGGTCGAGGCGCTTGAGAAGATGATGGTGCCGAATGCGACAGTGGTACGGGATGGCGGGGAGGCAGTCATACAGGCAGTGGAACTGGTTCCTGGAGATGTGGTGATCCTTGAAGGCGGCGACAAGGTTCCCGCGGATCTGCGGCTCTTCCACACAAAGAACATGAGCGCTGACGAAGCAGCGATCACAGGCGAATCCATGCCTGTGACCAAGCATACCGATCCGGTCGCGGGAAAAGCGACGATTGCAGACCAGAGATGCATGGTATTCAGCGGCACGTTTGTGACGAAAGGGGTAGGTGTTGGGATCGTTGTCGGAACAGGTGAGCAGGCAGAGATCGGGAGGATCGCAAAACTGCTAAAAGAGACCGAAAAGATCACAACTCCACTTACGCGGAAGATGGAGGAGTTTACCAGATTCTTGATCATTGCGATCCTCGCAATCACCGTTATCAACTTTGCGCTGGCGGTATGGTTCGAGTATGGATTAATCTATGCGTTTCTCGCATCTGTCTCACTTGCGGTCGCTGCGATTCCGGAGGGGCTGCCTGCGGTGATGACGATGGCTCTGGCGATCGGCGTGACCGCGATGGCACGCAAAGATTCGATCGTAAAAAGGCTGCCTGCAGCGGAGACGCTCGGGTGCACCACCGTGATCTGCTCTGATAAGACCGGCACGCTTACAAAGAACCAGATGACGGTATCGCGGATATACAGCGGGGGAACGGATTACCGGGTGAGCGGGGTCGGATACAAGCCAGAAGGTGAGTTTACACCGCCTCAGATGAGCGAAGAGATGATCGGGACGCTGAAGGTGGGTTATTTCTGCAACAACGCCAGGGTAGTCGGAGAGGACGGGCACGCCATCATCGGGGATCCGACCGAAGGCGCACTTCTCGTATCAGCGATGAAAGCGGGAATCGGAGAGATCGGAGAAATCAGAGCGATCGATGAGGATACCGGATCGACGCAGGGCGGATCGATGCAGCGGCTGGACGAGATGCCGTTTGATTCGGAGCAGCAGTACATGGCTACGCTCCACGAGATGGACGGAGAGCGCATCATCTATGTGAAGGGATCGCCTGAGAGGGTTATCGGGATGTGCCGGACCCGGATGGTGGACGGCAGCATCGAACCGATAGATAGGGGGGCTATACTCGGAAAGGCGGATGAGATGGCAGAAGAAGCGCTACGGCTGCTTGCCATGGCTTACAAAGTGGTGCCTCCGGACAAGACATCTATCGATCGGAACGATCTTACGGATATGACATTTCTCGGGATCGAGGGCATGATCGATCCGCCAAGGGATGAGGCGGTAGACGGGGTGCGGATGTGCAAGAGTGCCGGGATACGGGTTGCGATGGTCACAGGGGATCATGCAACGACTGCAAAAGCGATCGCGGGCAAACTCGGAATCGGAACCGATACAGAGCGCGCACTCACTGGGGATGACCTGTCGCGGATGAGCGATGACGAACTCTATGATGTGGTTGAGGATGTGTCTGTGTATGCCCGAGCACTGCCCGAGCACAAGTTCAGGATCGTAAAGGCGCTGCAGAAGCACAGGGAGGTTGTTGCGGTCACCGGCGATGGCGTCAATGATGCGCCTGCGCTCAAAGCCGCTGACATAGGGATTGCGATGGGGATCACAGGAACCGAGGTGAGCAAGGAAGCATCAGACATGATTCTTGCTGATGACAACTTCGCAACGATCGTATCGGCTGTAGAAGAGGGGAGGCACGTCTACAATAACATCAAAAAGGTAATTCTGTACACGCTTCCGACAAATGGCGGACAGGCGATACTTATCATAGGGGCTATACTCCTTGCGCCGTTTCTGGCACTCTTCCATGACCGGCTTCCGCTCGAACCCGTGCAGATACTCTGGATCAACCTCTTCGATGCGGTAGCGCTGGCACTGCCGCTCATCATGGAACCGATGGAGAAGAATCTGCTCAAGAAACCACCGAGAAATCCGGACGAACGGATAACCGACCCCCCATTTTTCCGGAAGGTCGGGCTCATCTCTATTGTGATGGCGATAGCCGGGTTTGCGGTATACTATTACTACGGGATGCCTGCGATCGACGTGGTGGATCCGGACCTGCATGAAATCATGATCGCTCAAGCGCAGACCGCTGCATTCACAACCGTTGTGCTGGTGCATCTCTGCTACCTCATGACTGCACGGTCAGTCACAGACTCGGCATTCACGTTTAGCCCGTTCTCAAACAGATGGCTACTTGCAGGCATCGCAATCACTATTGTGGTGCAGCTTGCAATCGTCTACCATCCGGTTGGAAATGCCATTCTCGGAACGGCACCACTGCCGCTTGACTGGTGGGGACCCATGATCCTCCTTGCGCTTCCAGGATTCTTCGTAATCGAGATCGAGAAGTGGGCGACGAAGCGGTTTGGGAAACAGCATGGCGGCTGACTGCGGCATACCCGAAATACATATTGCAAACAGTAACGAAGATCACGCCATGCAACTCACACCAAATGAAAGACGCGTGCTCTCTGCCCTGCACGACCTGAAGAGATCGACGCCACCGGAACTTGCGGGGAGCTCGGACCTGAATCCGGATGCTTTGATGCAGTCCGCTTTCCTTCTAAATGAAAAAGGACTTACCGAGATCCACGAATCGGTAACAGAGATCCACACACTCACAAAAGAGGGTCGTGAATACGCGGGAAGCGGACTGCCCGAACGCCAGATACTCTTCCACCTGCAGTCATGCAGCGGAAAGGTCACGATCCTGGACCTGAAGGATAAGTTCCCGCCTGCAATGGTCGGGATATCCGTGGGCTGGCTGCGGCGGAAGAAGTGGGCAGCGATCGTGGACGGTGCGGTCGTGCCTGCGGGCGATGCGGCTCCAGAGAGGGGTGCAGATGAGGAAGCGATAGCGATACTGCTTGAAGAAAAGGTTCTGACAGGAGATGCACAGAAGAATGCATTAAAAGACCTCATCAAGCGAAAACTGGTGGATGTGGCAGAGAGAAAAGAGAGAACGATTGCGATAACAGAAGAAGGCATAAGACTTGCAGATGAGATCGCAGGCCAGTCAGATATCGATGAGATCGTGCAACTGACGTCTGAGGTCATACGCAGCCGAAGATGGGAGAACATCCGTGCTTATGACATTCATGCGCCGGTGCAGCGGCGCGCCTGCGCGAAGATTCACCCATACCAGCGTCTGATCGACCGGATGCGCAGGATACTGCTTGATATGGGATTTACCGAGATCAAAGGCGATATCGTGCAGAGTTCCTTCTGGAACTTCGATGCGCTCTTCCAGCCGCAGGATCATCCTGCCCGGGAGATGCAGGACACGTTCTATCTCGATAGCGAAGCGGAACTGCCAGAATTTTACGGGAAAGTAAGGGACGTCCACGAGTTCGGCGGCGATACCGGATCAACCGGATGGGGTGGGAGATGGAGTAAGGAGTTATCCCGAAAAGAGGTCTTGCGCACCCACACGACCGCGATCACGATCAAACATCTTGCAGACAATCCCGATCCGCCGAGAAAGGCGTTCTGCATCGACCGGGTCTACCGCCGCGAGGCGATCGATCCGACGCATACTCCTGAGTTTGAGCAACTCGAAGGCGTGGTGATGGACCCGGGAGTCTCGTTTGCCAACCTCCTCGGGTATCTTGTCGAGTTCTACCACCACATCGGATTTAAGGATGTGCGGTTCAGACCCGGGTACTTCCCGTACACAGAGCCGTCTGTCGAGCCAGAGGTCTATGTCGAGGGTCTCGGATGGGTCGAACTTGGTGGAGCAGGCATATTCAGGGAGGAGGTGACAGCACCGCTCGGCATCGAGTGTCCTGTGCTCGCGTGGGGGCTCGGCGTCAGCAGGGTTGCGATGCTGCGGCTTGGGCTAAGGGATCTGCGGAAGCTGTACCAGTCAGACATCGACTGGCTGCGGGAGAGTCCTGTGAGGGTGTAGGATGGGGTGGGTGCGGTGGTTGAGAAAACCGGAAACGTAAGGGTCTTTGACTGGTTCTGATACTTTTTGATTTTCTTGGGTAAGTGGGTCGTGGCAAAGGAGATTGACCGTCGAAAACACCGAGGATTTGACCACAAAGCATTTAAGTGGTAAATGCCAATTACGACTACGTAATCCAAATATGACGGGATACGAGGGTGATGAAGCCCTTTCGGTTCTGTTGAACAGGAAGGTGCGTGATGGCTGTGCAAGTCACAATCACCACAGACAACCGCGGTTTTACGTGGTTCAACGAATATGGAAGCAATACAACAAACAATACAGGAGGTAAATAGACATGAATAAGAAGATAATAGTACCGTTTGTCGTGCTTATGGTACTGGCTATGGTTGGTGCTGCGAGCGCGGCTGATGCGGTGATAGATAAGCTCGAGATTCGCGGCGATGTTGAAGAGCTTGCTAAAGGTGCAACGACAAGCCCACTATATATGTGGAATGCTACCAACTTTGCTGCTTTCTGGTATGATCTGGACGAGGATCTGAAGACTGAGAGCCTCTGGATCGAAGCTGGTTCACTATCCGACGCTCAGCGAACCATCGAGGAGCATAATCTGACCTACAGCACACATCCGGAGCCTCAGGCATACGAACTCTATGAGAATGGCGGCATGCAACTGGAAAGCGGAGTTGATAATCAGACTCACTACTTCGTTGAAGGCTGGCTGGCAGAGAGGTATGTAGCGCTCAACGGCAATGCAGACGAACTCTGCAAACTCCTGGTCGAGTTTGAGGATGACGACAAGAAGACGCTATCCACAGGCGAGGCTTGGGATCTTGGCGGCGGATTCGCACTTACTGCACAACAGATCGACCTTGAAGGAGCGAAGTGCTGGCTGACAATAGAGAAGGATGGCAAGGAACTGGATAGCGAAGTCATTTCAACCGGTGCGGCGGATAAGAATGAGTCAGTATACACAAGCACCCAGGATATTGGCGGCGAGGATGACGTTCCAATGTTCTCATGCCATGTGGATGCGGTGTTCAGAGGAACTGACAGCAATATCGTGCAACTCCAATATGTGTTCCTGATGGACAATGATGTTCTTGAGATCGACAGTGGCGATGAATTTGGCATAATGGAAGCGACTGCAAGTACCAAATTCATCAATCTCTCAAACAGGGAGGATACCGTTGATCTGAGTACCGACAACAGGGAACACATCATGGGCGACATATACTTCCAGACTGCAGACAACGGTGGCCCGGGTGAGGATGACCGTCTCAGGTTCTATCCGTATGTCGAGTACACCATCGGCGAGGGCGCAGCAGGCGAAGCTGAGGATGATGACGAGGTTGAGACTCCAACCGATGCTAACGAGACTGCGGAAGCGAACGTAACCGCGACCGAGGTAGTCACACCGACACCTGAAGAGACAGCAACACCTGAAGAGACAGCAACAGCTGAAGAGACCACAGCACCTGAAGAGACAGCAACCGAGAAGAAGACTCCAGGTTTCGAGGCAGTCTTCGCAATTGCCGGACTGCTGGCAGTCGCATATCTTGTGCTCAGACAGCGAGAGTGAGTGAGACCTTGTGAAGGGAGAATATCCTCCCTTCCAACTTTTCTTTTTTTGAAATACGTTCCAATAGGCTCTAACGAGACTATACGCTCTTTCACATTCCAATCAAACTTCCGGTTTGCGCAATCAAAGGGTTAGCAGCGATCAAAATAAGTAGAGTTAATCTGAGATGCGGGGGGTGGGATTCGAACCCACGAACTCCTGCGAGACTAGGCCCTGAACCTAGCGCCTTTGACCTGGCTGGGCA
>CBDAFH010000141.1:0-4023 GCA_965195165.1 uncultured ANME-2 cluster archaeon
ATATAGGTCTTGAAGTTCAACACCACCAGTGGAGTTTTCAGTTGTTTCATCGTAGATCTCCTATTAAATGCCCCTGATGGGCGGCATGTTAGATCGGAAATTGCTTAAAGATGTCGATGATTTCAGTACCTCCGAACCCACACCACCAAGCACACGGCAAGCACACAGCAAGAATAACTCGCATGGGCTGCTATAAATTTAAGTATTCCGGCATCGATTCTCAACACGGTGAAAGAGATGACATTGGAGGAGTTAAATCCTCTGGAATGTATACCGCAGAAGGTGGCTGAGACAGCTAACACCATCTAACCCCCCATCAACGATAACGAGGCATATCCATGACCACACAATCAGAAAAAATCTATGAGCAGGCAAAGAATATAATTCCCGGCGGAGTCAGTTCCCCGGTACGTGCGATAAAGCCATACCCGTTCTACACAGCATCAGCAGGTGGGTGCACGATCACAGACGCCGACGGGAACCGGTACATCGATTACTGCATGGGGTACGGTCCGCTGATTCTCGGGCATGCGCATCCGGCAATCAAGGACGCGGTCATAGACCAGCTAAGTCGCGGCTGGCTGTACGGCACCCCGATCGAGGCGGAGGTACGGCTCGCAACAAAGATCGCATCCATCTATCCGAGTATCGATATGCTGCGGTTCGTCTCATCCGGGACGGAGGCGACCATGAGCGCGCTTCGTGCCGCACGCGGATACACCGGCAGGAACAAGTTCCTGAAGATCGAGGGCGGGTTTCATGGCGCACACGATGCGGTTCTCGTAAAGGCGGGATCGGGAGCTACCACGCAGGGAACGCCGGATTCGCTCGGGATACCGCCTGATTTCACGAAACACACACTACAGGTACAGTACAACGATATCGAGGCGATGACCGACCTGATCGAATCGAACCGGGACGATCTGGCAGCCGTGATCCTTGAACCGGTGCTCGGGAACATCGGACCGATCCTGCCGGATCAGGACTATCTCAAGGACGTGCGCAGGGTCACAGAGGAGAACGACGTGCTCCTGATCTTCGATGAGGTCATCACTGGATTCCGGCTTGCACTTGGCGGCGCACAAGAATACTTTGGCGTCGTTCCTGACATGACAACACTTGGGAAGATCATCGGTGGAGGATTCCCGATCGGCGTTTTCGGCGGAAGATCGGAGATCATGGAAATGGTATCCCCTTCCGGCGGCGTCTATCAGGCAGGAACGTTCAGCGGAAACCCGGTCTCGATAGCATCAGGGCTTGCCGTGCTGAATGTGCTCGAATCAGAGAATGTGCACGCCAAACTGAATGCAGAGGGTGATAAACTCCGAGGCGCACTTCGTGATCTCGTATCTGACCTTAAACTGCCGTACGCGGTCTCAGGGATTGCGAGCATGTTTAAGATATTCTTCGGAAGCATACCGCGTAACTATCAGGATGCCCTCACGTGCGACAAAGAGGGGTATCTGCGTTTCTTCCACCGGATGGTGGATGGTGGGGTTTTCCTGCCCCCATCACAGTTTGAAACCAATTTCCTAAGCATTGCGCACACGAAAGAGGATATCGATAAGACGATCGATGCTTACGCTGCGAGTCTGAGATGATTATCACATTCGTAACCGGAAACAGTCACAAGGTCAAGGAGGCGGCCGCAATCTGCATGCCGCTTGGAATTGAGATCGTGCAGAACGATTGCGGCTATCCCGAACTGCAGGAGGATGATGTTGCGTCCGTTGCTGCGTACGGGGCAGAGCATGCTGCGAATCGGCTGGGCTCTGCTGTGATCGTCGAAGATACCGGCTTCTATATCGATGCGCTGCACGGGTTTCCAGGACCTTATGCCGCGTATGTCCAGGACACCGTCGGTAACGCGGGCATCTTATCACTGATGCAAGACATCGGTGACCGGAGCGCCACGTTCAGGTCGGTTATCGGGTACTGCGAGCCGGGGATGGACGCGGTCACATTCGAAGGCGCGGTCACCGGAAGAATCGCGTACCAACCAGAAGGCGAGGGCGGATTCGGGTACGATCCGATCTTCGAGATCGGTGGCGTCACGCTTGCATCGATGGGTGAAAGGAAAAATAAGATATCTCACAGAGGGAAATCCTTTGAGAAGTTCGCGGATTGGTTTCTGGGGCGCGAGGGGTTGTAAAGTTACGCCCCTCCCCCCGAGACATGACAACCCACACAAGGGGTCTGATTAGTGACTTCCTCCCCGCTGCAAGCAACGGGGCTTCCTGCTTCACAGGACGCCCAACGGCGCATCTCCACAGGCTTAAATTCCGCACAGTCCGTGCGTACATACGATTTCGCAAACATCTCGCCAGCACTTTCAGCCTTGCGAGACAAAATGGACTCAACCCAGATGTATTTAAAAGTTTCGGTGCGGGATTCATCCCCGCTACGAGTAGCGGGGTCTTCTCCCGCGGAGGTTATAAATGACTTCATCGAAAAGAAACTCCATGCGAATCGAGATCAACACGGAGATCAAATACCAGCCAGACACCCAGCGGGTATTTGATTACAAGACAACGCTTTCCAATATCGAAAACATCTTTTCTGACATCGGGGTGACCGAACTTAAGGATATAACGCATCTTGATCGTGTCGGGGTTCCTGTGGTTACCGCGACCAGACCAAGCGCGGGGCTGGGCGCGATATCGGTCTACTCTGGCAAAGGAGCAACCGAGATTCAGGCGAGGATATCCGCGATAATGGAATCTGTTGAGCGATGTTTTGCCGAGATACCGGAAACAAATATTGATTTTAGAGATAAAACGGTTGACACGGATCGAATTATCGAAACTTATGAAGGTCTTGAAGATGCAAACGCGATCGACCCTGAAACGCTGCTTCTCCCGGAACCGATCACTCCAGGGACGAGACTCGAATGGATGAGCGGGTGGGACATTCTGAATGACTGTGAGGTGCTTGTGCCTGCAAATGCCATTTACCATCCCTACATCAGCGGAATGTTCCTGTTCCGCAGCAACACAAGCGGACTTGCATCAGGAAATACGATCGAAGAGGCGATCGTGCACGGACTGCTCGAGGTGATCGAGCGAGACGCCATAAGCATCGCAGAATATTCCAGAAACGTTGGAACGGAGATCATCTTGCAGGAGGATGACGGCGAGGTGTACGATCTCAAAAGTAAGTTCGAGAGCAATGGCATTCCTGTGAAACTGTGGCTCCTGCCATCGATAACAGGGATTCCTGTAGTGGTTGCCGCGCTCGACGACATTAAAACTAAGGATCCGACGATGCTTGTTATGGGCGCGGGTGCGCACCTGAGCGCTGAACACGCAATCTTTCGTGCGCTCACTGAAGCTGCGCAGTTTCGGCTGGCGCAGATATCAGGTGCGCGAGAGGATGTGCAGAAGAGGAGCGGTTTTGTTGTGGGTGCCGGGTACGAGCGGATGAAGCGGATGAACAAATTCTGGTACGAGGACGGCGAGACCACCACACTTCCGGAGATTCCTGATCTCTTGTCGGATACGCCCGCAGGGAGCATCCGGACAATCGTAGAGCGGCTGCGACTCTGTGGTGCAGCCGAGCACGTGATCATCGTTGACATCTCCCAGCCCTGGATCGATGTGCCGGTGATCCGAGCGATCATCCCGACCTTCGAACTGTACACCGTTGACCGTGAGCGAATCGGGGAACGTGCGAGAGAGGCGCGAAAAGAGCGCGGGAGGGATGCTATGCGTGCGAGACGGGCACAGAGGGATGCGGGGCCGCGGGTTTAGTTTTAGTGGGGGGGGGTGTAGCTGCGGCGGGGGTTTCCGGTCTTTTCTGGCGGCGGGGGCAGGTTTTCCGAAGATCGCGGAATGCGGCGGCGGGTGCTACATGTGATGGGGATACATCAGTCATCGGTTAAGCCACTTGTTGACCCACTCGGTATTTTTATGAAATAATATCCACCAAGCATTTATATTTACACACCCCCAATCACTTGTAATCTGATATCTGAGGGGATATTGATGACAACCGATCCACATATAATCGAAAAAGATCTTTGCA
>CBDAFH010000142.1:0-8755 GCA_965195165.1 uncultured ANME-2 cluster archaeon
AACACGTTTAATCGCGGGCAGATCGAACTACTGAAGGATTTGGGCGCAAGCAAGATTGTCCTGCCGTTTAAGATGGAACTCGGTGAGATCAGGGAGCTATCAGAGAGTGGAATCGATCTCGAGATATTCGGGCAGTTCGGGTGCTCGAATATCAACGGCACATGCCATCTCATCCACAGCGCGGGCGAGAGCATCAATCTTGGACTTCCGTGCCGTGCGAACTATCATGTCGGTGGCGAGGTAGAGCGGGTGCATCCGATCCTCGATGCGGGCACGGACTGCTCGCTCTGCAGTATTCCTGACCTGCTCGAGATCGGGGTGAGCGCACTCAAGATCGTCGGAAGGGGCATGAATCCTGAGATGATCCGGGAGATCGTGCAGATATACCGGAGGTGCATCGATCTCGCACTCGATGGGGGCGACGAGGACGCGATCCGGGAGTATGTACTCACAGAAGAGCCTTTCTGGCAGATGTTATGCGAGCAGAAGAGATGCAAGTACCTTAAAACACCTATCATTGATTCGTATGTGTGATTATGATGATTGAACTGAGAACGTCTGATTATTCGAAGATCAAAGCGATCGCGGGGTTGATCGAAGATGCGGACATCGGTTCGGGCGTCAGGATCGGGGTCGGCAGCGAGGCGTGCGTACACAAACTACCCGCGACCCCGGAGATCGCACAGGTATCCGACCTCGATTGCATCGATGGCGTGACACTGGTAACCCCGATAACGCCGCAGAAGCACTTCGATCGCGTATGCGAATATGTGGGCGAGGTCGCAGATCTCGGCATCAGGAACCTCCGCATCGTCGTAAACGATCTCGGAATCCTCTACTCCTGCGAGATCGATCGCCCTGTTGCCGGAAGGGGCATCGTACACACGTCAGAAGCTTGTCCGTGGGTGGATCACATCCTGCGGGATGAGAGCGACTACGTGAGGGATGCGTATCTCCAGACCAATCTCAACTATTCGAGAACCTGCGCCCTCTTGAAGGGCATGGGCATCGAGGCGATCGAGACCGATCTCCTGCCCCGGACGATTGCGGCGGCAAGGAGGATTGAAATACCAGTGTATGCGCATTTCGGGTATGCTGTGGTCGCTTATGCGCGGAGCTGCCACACGGCACGGTTCTATCAGAAGACGCCGCCAGAATGTGCGCAGTTCTGTAATTCGCCGCTGGAACTGGAACTTCGGGACATCTTTGATCTGGAGAGCCTCTCTTTTGCGCCGCCGGATGCTGATGTGAAGGAGGTGTTTCCGGTGCTATATCTTCTTGGGAATACGGTCTATATGAAGAGCGATTGTCGTGATGCTGCGGGCGTGGACGGGGTTATTGTTAATTGCGATATGTGCGCACCATCTTCCAAAATATTAGATGAGATGCTGACACTTGTATAACGAAATCCAACGGATTCAAAGACAAGAAAATCGTCCTCTCCATATTTGTTAACTCTGAAGGCTACCCATTCGCGTATGAAATTCTGACCAATGGAAGCAGAAATATTATCTTTCACGCAGAGCTCCGAATGATTAATTTCACGCGAAGACAAGACGTAATCATGCAACCCGATAGATTCACATTAAAAGCACAGGAAGCGCTGCAGACCGCTCATGGAATCGCGACTGAGTATGATCATCAATACATCGACTGCGAGCACCTTCTGCTTGCGCTCTTGCGGGATGAGGAGGGTCTTGCTCCGAGAATCCTTGCGAAGATGGATATCCCGCCGGAATTACTAAGAGGGCAACTTGAGCAACATCTCTCAGAACAGCCGCAGGTGACCGGCATAACCGAGATCCACATCACAGAGCGGTTCAACAGCGTGCTCAACGCTTGCGAAAAGGCTGCAAAGAAACTGAAAGACGAGTATGTAAGCGTTGAGCACCTCTTAATCGCGTTAATCGAATCCGATGGCGCATGTGGAAGAATCCTTGCGGAATCCGGCGCAACAAAAGACAAATTGCTCGAGGCTCTCAAAGAGGTTCGAGGGAGCCACCGGGTGACCTCGCAATCGCCGGAATCGACCTACGAGGCGCTCCAGCAGTACGGAATCGATATGACCGCGCTTGCGCGGGAAGGGAAGCTCGATCCGGTCATCGGTCGGGACGATGAGATCAGACGGACGATCGAGATCCTCTCCCGGCGGAGAAAGAACAATCCGGTCTTGATCGGCGAGGCAGGTGTCGGAAAGACCGCGATCGTAGAGGGACTCTCACAGAGGATCGCAAAGCAGGATGTTCCAGAGGGGCTGAAGGAGAAGAGCATAATAGCGCTTGACATGGGTTCGCTTCTGGCTGGCGCAAAGTTCAGGGGCGAGTTTGAGGAGCGGCTGAAAGCGGTCCTTAAGGAGGTTGCGGATTCCGAGGGCGCGGTCATCCTCTTCATCGATGAACTGCACACCGTTGTCGGGGCCGGCGCTGCCGAGGGCTCGATGGATGCGAGCAACCTGATGAAGCCGATGCTTGCAAGAGGCGAACTCCACTGCATCGGGGCAACGACGTTAAATGAGTACCGGAAATACATCGAGAAGGACGCTGCGCTAGAACGAAGGTTCCAGCAGGTCTTGATCGAGGAGCCGGATGTTGCAGACACGATCTCAATCTTGAGGGGGCTTAAGGAGCGATATGAGGTACACCACGGCGTCAGGATCAAGGATGCTGCGCTCGTAACTGCTGCGGTGCTGAGCCACAGGTACATCTCGGATCGTTTCCTCCCTGACAAGGCGATCGATCTCATGGATGAGGCAGCAGCGCGGATCAGGACAGAGATCGACAGCATGCCGACCGAACTGGACGAGATCAGACGCAGGATCATGCAGCTTGAGATCGAACGCGAGGCGCTTAAGAAGGAGAGCGACACGGCGTCGAAGGAGCGGCTCGACCATCTGGAACGAGAACTTGCAGACCGGAAGGGCGATTCTGACAGCATGAATGCGCAGTGGCAGTCAGAGAAGGATGCGATCTCGAAGATGCGGGAGGTCAAGCGGGAGATCGAGGATGTGAATGTCCAGATCGAGCTTGCCGAGCGGGAGTATGACCTGAACCGGCTGGCAGAACTGAAGCACGGGAAGCTCCCCGCGCTTGAACGGCAACTCGCTGAAGAAGAGGAGCGGCTGAAGGCGAAGCAGACTGCATCAACGCTCCTGAAAGAAGAGGTGGACGAGGACGACATCGCTGAGATCGTGAGCAGATGGACGCACATTCCTGTTAGCAAGATGATGCAGGGGGAGCGGGAGAAACTCCTTGATCTTCCTGAGGAATTACACAGACGGGTTGTCGGGCAGGATGAGGCTGTGCAGGCGGTATCAGATGCAATCCTGCGGGCTCGTGCAGGGATTAGTGATCCGAACCGCCCGATCGGGAGTTTCATATTCTTAGGTCCTACCGGTGTCGGGAAGACCGAACTCTGCAAGGCGCTTGCACAGTCGCTCTTTGATTCCGAGGGGAACCTGATCAGGATCGACATGTCCGAGTACATGGAGAAGCACACCGTATCCCGGCTGATCGGCGCACCTCCCGGGTATATTGGATACGATGAGGGCGGGCAGTTAACAGAGGCGGTCCGGAGAAAGCCATACTCTGTGATCCTGTTCGACGAGATCGAGAAGGCTCATTGCGATGTTTTTAACATCCTCTTGCAGATTCTTGACGATGGGCGGCTCACTGATTCGCACGGGCGGACTGTGGACTTCAAGAATACGATACTGATCATGACCTCGAATGTCGGAAGTGATCATATCTACCGGGATCTGGCGAGTGGCGGATCCGGGGGTAGCTACGAAGAGATGCGGGAGATGATTCTTAAGGATCTGTCCGGTTGTTTCAGACCGGAGTTCTTGAACCGTGTTGATGAGACGGTTGTATTCAGGGCGCTAACAAAGGAGCAGCTTGTCGCGATCGTGGATATCCAGATTAGGTATCTGATGGATCGGCTGAAGGATCAGAGGATCGATCTTCTGGTTACCGATGCTGCGAAGAAGCATCTTGCAGATGTCGGCTACAGCCCGGTTTACGGGGCGAGACCGCTTAAGCGGGTGATCCAGAATGAGGTCGAGACCGGGCTCAGCCGGATGATTGTGGCGGGTGAGGTCGCGGAGGGCGCGAGGGTTGTGGTGGATGAGGCAGATGGGGCGATTAGGATCACAGTTGCAGAAGGGTGAGCACAGTCGAAGCAACAAATGATAAGACTTGGCCGGAAAATCGATTGACGAAATCATTACACACTGATTAGGCAAACACCAATAGAAAGTTCCGGTCGGATAATAGTGCCCCAGAGTCCCACAACGCAACAAACTTAGACCCTCCAAGAACAGATCAGAAACCATGAAAACGGTTACACTCCGATTACCGGACTATCTGGCAGAGACGCTACCTGTGAAGGAATCGTCCTTATGCGAAATCCTGAAATTGGGGTTGAAGCAGTTCTGGATAGAGAGGGCAATAAAGAGATACCAGAAAGGCGGCGTGTCTCTGGCGAAAACTGCCGAGCTGGCAGGTGTTTCCATCAGGGAAATGATATCTATTGCTTATGCCCACGGATTAGAACCCAAATACGATGAATCACTTGTTGAATCCAGAATAACTCCGGTCCGATCATACACCTCTCAGAGGTCAACTGTTTTGATGCACTACAGATAGCAGACGTGGAGCGCGTACACTCCACAGCACACCCAATGACCCCGTCCGCGCCCTCCCGCGCCAGTTCAGCCCAGATACCGCTCCGCGGACACCGCAGCGAGCGCACCATCGCCGACAGCGGTCGCAACCTGCCTGAGTTGCGTTGTCCGACAGTCTCCCGCCGCAAAGACCCCGGGTATCGAGGTTGCGAGCCGCTCATCGGTCAGGATGAAACCTGCCTTGTCCTTCTCGGCATCGATAAATTCGGTGTTCGGAACCAGACCCACATACATGAAAACGCCGCTGACCGCAAGTCGGGAGCGCTCTTCTGTCACAACGTCCCGAAGTACCACCCCTTCGACCGCATCCTTCCCGGTGATCTCTTCAACGACTGCGTTCCAGACAAACTCGATCTTCGGATTCGCAAACGCCCTCTCCTGCAAAATCTTTGCTGCACGGAGTTCTGAGCGCCTGTGGGCAACGTACACTTTGTTAACGATCTTTGATAGGAATAACGCCTCTGTTATCGCAGAATTTCCCCCACCGACCAAGAGGACGTCCTTGCCCCTGAAAAAGAACCCGTCGCAGGTAGCACAGAAAGATACACCTCTTCCGATGAACTCCTCCTCGCCTTTCACGCCGAGACGGCTCGACTTTGCCCCTGATGCGATTATAACCGATCTTGTCTTGTAATCACGATCGTCGGTCAATACCTTTTTGTACTCGCCCTCATCCTGTATCGCAATCACCCCCCCGTCCTCGATTTCGAGATCGAACGCTCTTGCCTGCTCCTCGAATTTCTGCATCAAGTCATACCCGCTGATCTCAGGAAATCCCGGATAATTTTCAACGGAATCGGAAAGTACGATCTGTCCGCCGACGCCGAGTTTTTCTATGACCACTGTCCTAAGGCGCGCCCTCTTGGCATATATTCCTGCGGTGATGCCGGCAGGACCGGCCCCAACGATGACGACATCGTATATCTCCATGTCCAAAGCAGGGGTCACATTTTACTTAAGGATTGTCGTTGCCATGAATCGATTTAGGGTCTTGGTAACGACTCTGTCGTCGACGCTTCTCGTTATCTCACGTTGCGGTGACCAAAACCCCGGAGACTTTTTGACATTTTCGAAATAAAGTTTCGGAAAACCACAGAGGGCACATAGTGACACAGAGGGGACGAAAGGTAAAAATAACAACTCTCCGTGCTCTCTGTGATCTCCGTGGTTTAATCTTCCCCACCATAACTGAATCCTTGGGAAGTGAAAAAGTGCATGCACTCGCGAATTCCCGGAGATCCCTGATTCCTTGCCGACAGGCGAACGCTTCACCATTCGCGGGCATCCCTATCCGGGCGCACACCCAACACATATATGACCGATCGTCCGATTCTTATCAATAATGAAACTCGCAATCATCGCCGGAACTCCGGGATCTGGGAAGACCTCGATACTTATGCATGCAATCGCATACCTCAGACGTAGCGGCATCACTCCGGCTGTGGTCAAGGTGGACTGCCTCTTCACAGACGACCAGACAAGGTTCAACCGGCTCGATGTGCCGGTCCGTGTTGCGCTCTCAAAGGATATGTGCCCTGACCATTTCGCCATCTATAACGTCGAGGAGATGCTATCGTGGGCAGAAGAGCAGAACGCGGACATATTAATCAGCGAGACCGCGGGTCTGTGTCTGCGCTGCGCTCCTTACGTGGATCAGTGCGTTGCGGTCTGTGTGATCGATGTGACTGCCGGACCGAATACGCCAGCAAAGGTCGGTCCCCTCCTGACCACTGCTGATGTGGTGGTCGCGACCAAAGGCGATATCGTGTCCCAGGCGGAGCGGGAGGTCTTTCGGGAGCGGGTCATCGAGGCGAACCCGGGATGCGTTATCATCGAGGCGAACGGTCTTTCCGGGCAGGGCGCATCCGAACTCGGAAACGCGATGATTCATGCACCTGAAATCGAGATCGGCAACACCGAGATGCGGCTGAGGCACAATGCGCCGCTTGCGGTCTGCACGCTCTGCACCGGCGAGACACGGGTTGCAAAGAAGTATCATTCAGGAGTTCTCAGGCACACCGACGGTTTCATGGAATATCAGGGCGAGTGATGGGCAGGCAGGGGCGGTGGGCTGGCGTGAGTGGGTCTGGTGTGGGGGGCGGGCGTGGATGTTAAGAGGGTTGAGTTACACAGTAGTGTAATGATCAGAGGTGTAAGATGAGTGAGATTAAAACATTACATGCCGTTTTCGATGGTGAGGTGCTGAAACCAGAGGAGTCGGTGGGTTTGGAATGGGGTGGGCGTTACGTTTTGACTGTTGAAAGAATATTTGAAGCGAAAGCGCCGAGAGAGGAACCGCCCTACCCACTTACCAAAATCGTAGAAATTGCTACGGACATGGGTGTTGACGATCTTTCCATCAGACACGATTGGTATGCCCACGGAAGGCGGAATGATGAAATAGTCAGTGGAAGTGACAGCAGCGAAACATGCTAAATTCGTCTTTTTAGACACTGCTTATGCTCTGGTCAACACGCGCGACCATGGCATAATAGGGCAGTAGTTTGGCAGGAACGGCTGGCAAAAGAAAGACTACCATTGCTATCCACAGAGTTTGTTTTGATGGAAATCGCGGATGGTCTTGCGGCAGTTCAGTTCCGCAAACAAGCCGTAGCGATAATTAATTTGCTCAAGAAAAATCCTTATGTTGAAATTGTTCCAGTCTCATCTGAACTATTCGCGGAATCGTTTGAGCTATATAAGAAACGAATTGACAAAGGATGGGGGCTTACTGACTGCACATCGTTCATTGTAATGCAACGTTATGGTGTTATGGATGCACTGACAACAGACGAGCATTTTCGACAAGCCGGCTTTCGAGCATTATTAATGGAATGAATTTTAAAAATGGAGCGATAAGAGATGAACTATGATCGGGGTGGACGATATGGGGCGTTGGTTAGTTGGTGGGTGGGGCTGCCTGAGACTGCGATGTTGATCGAGCCGGCCCGGGTATCCGGATGTGCAGAGGGCGATGGGTGGGGTAGAGTGGATGCTTGCCGTGGTTGCGGGTGTGCGGCGGGTGTGGATGCCTGAGGCGGAGCGGTTTGTGGTTGTGGTCGAGGGATGGGGGCAGTGGCTGGGGCGTGGTGGTGGCGGCAGGAGCGACAGTGGCAGCGAGGGCAGCGAGAGCGAAGGCAGTGGAGGTGGGCTGGTGTGAGTGGGTATGAGGTGGGGGCCTGGGTTGGGCCGTGGTGGTTGGAGTGAATAGAAGGGATGTTATAGGGCATGATGGTTCATTAGTGAGGGATTTGCGACACCAAGCGATCGCCAGTAAGAACATATTTAACTAAAGAGGTTACAAATGGCATAAATGAGGTGAAATAATGAAAGCTGTAAATTACACCGCAAAAGTGTTGCCTGATGGGCATATATCACTGCCTTACGAGATTAAAGAAGCGATGGGGCTTGCAGTTAATAGTGTGGTGAAAATTACATTAGAAAGAGATGTGCGAAAAGAGAGTGCAATGAAAGCATTTGGTATCTGGTCCGAAAGAAGCGAGATTAAAGGTGGGATCGAATATGTTGAGGACATAAGGCGCGGATGGGATAAGAGGACCGCTAATGTATAGAACCCGGTTTCTTGTTGACACGGATATCATTATCAATTATCTGAAGGGTATGGGAAATGCCAGAGATTTTCTTATGAGGATTATTGATGAGAGGGTATTGGGGTTCTTTTCGGTCATAACTGAAGCTGAACTGTTATCCGGCTCAAGGAATGCTGATGATGAATCCGCTATTTATTCAATCCTGGATTATATGGAAGCGATTGAGGTTGAAAGAAATATCGCCGTCACTGCCGGAAAGTTGAGACAAAAATATTACGCGGCTTATAGGGTTGAACTTCCTGATGCTATAATTGCGGCAACTGCTAATAGACCTGTTGCGAAACAACACCCACTACACGAATTGTGCGCCCCAACCCTCCATACGACTCCCTCGATTCAGCAGTGTTTGAGGTGGTAATTCCACAATCCACAGGATATTAACATAACTTTATCATCAAACTCCTCTTTTTTGTTGCGAAACTTATCAGAAACTATCCTGAACCGCTTAACACCCCCAATAGCG
>CBDAFH010000143.1:0-8121 GCA_965195165.1 uncultured ANME-2 cluster archaeon
CGAAGCGGGCAAGTCAAGCCCGCTCTGCTTTTCTTTTTTGCTTCATCGATTTCATTGCCAGCGGCTCAATCGAGGCGGATGACGAGCGCTGTTTGCTCGACAGTCGGTGGCTGGATGCGCTCTCGCTGGCTGCGGACGCTCGGCTCAAATTTTATGTGCATGCTAATGGACTGCACGTTAATTTTATATTCTTAGAATCTAAGTTCGTGTTGGTGATGTAACAATGCTGGTGAAAGTGTCTTCAAAAGGTCTGATAACACTTCCAAAACAGGTAAGAGAAGAGTTTGGAATTGTTAAAGGCGATTATCTGGCAGTATCTGCTGAAGGTGGCAAAATCATCTTCCAGAAGGCGAAGATTGGGATAGATTGGGAGAATTCAGATGATGTCTGGAAAGAATACGCGGCAAAAAGGATTGAATAGGACTGAAATTGAACAAGGAGACATCGTTCTGATAGATTTCTCGTACAGCGACTTAAAGAGGTCAAAATTAAGACCTGCACTCGTGATGAGCAATTCTGCGTATAATTCAACATCTTTAGATATCGTTGCCCTACGAATAACGTCCAAACCCAAGAGAAAGTGGGCAGTTAAAATAACGAATAAAGATGTAGGGCGTGGGTTTTTGGAGGTTGAAAGTTATGTAAAGGTTGATTCTATATTCACGATTGAGAATAACATGATTGTAAAGTTTGTGGGTAAATTAAATGAGATGAAGATCAACGAGGTAAAGTTGAAATTGGATGAGTTATTTGATGTGAGCTGTCGTGGTTGCTGGGACATGATCGGGTAAGTTGTGATACATCGGCATTGGTGTGTGACACCGATAGTGTTTTTGTGAGGTTGTATTTGTTTAAATATGCTCGGGTGGTGATTATCCTGAATGCGGAGGGTAAACCGAGAGTGAAAAAGCATCTACACACCGCGGGCGGGGATGTCGAGCGGTGGCACGAAAAGCGACCGCCCGCAGGCGACGCTCGAAGCGGGCAGGTCAATTTAAAAGCCTTTGCGATCGCGATTACTCTCGCTCTGTAACCCACGCCCCAAATCTTTCCTGATACGGTCGCTTTTAGTTTCTTCATCAAATCAACCTGTTTCGCGGGCGGTCATAAATTTTGTGCTGCTTGACCTGCTGGTGTGGTGTGACTTCCAGCGATCCAGCGAGAGTTCGCGGGCGGGGGCGGCAAGCGGCGGAACGGGAACAGACCGCCCGCCGGGCGATGAAACCGCGAATAACAGGATTGCGAGCCTCAATGGCGGCAATCTCACGATCACCAGTGGCAGCAATCACGTCACTGTGGCAACAAGGTTCGTTGACGGCGCCGAATGGGCCATCCTCGATGCGTATGTGTGATCCGGTGGTGGTGGTGGTGGGGTGGATAATTTATGCAGGACTGATACAACATTTATATGCCAATAACAAAAAGAGATGAGAGATAGATAAAATGAGATTGAGAATTGTATTGGAACCGGAAGATGATGGGGGATATTCAGTACATTGTCCAGCGTTGAAAGGGTGTCACTCGCAGGGCGGGACGAGAGAAGAAGCTTTGAAAAACATCCACGAAGCCATCGAATTGTATTTAGAAGTGGTAAATGAGAAAGCGGTGGAAGAAGTGAAGCAGCAACCAGGAAACAATCTCATTGAGCTGGCGGTATGATCGGAACTAGGCTATTGCCTGTATCGGGTAGACAAATGGTCAAGGTTTTTAGAAAAATTGGATTTCAGGTAGCCCGACAAAAGGGCAGCCATATAGTAATGTCAAAAGATGACCTTGTATTGGTAATCCCGAATCATAAAACAGTGGCTAAAGGGACGGAAAGAGCGTTGATAAAAGATGCGGGACTTACTATTGATGAATTTAATAGACTACTAAAGAAATAAAATTACGTGGCTGCTACTGGAAGCTACAG
Organism: uncultured ANME-2 cluster archaeon; assembly: GCA_965195165.1. Taxonomy (GTDB): domain Archaea; phylum Halobacteriota; class Methanosarcinia; order Methanosarcinales; family Methanogasteraceae; genus Methanogaster_A. The sequence continues at coordinate 1,913 of CBDAFH010000143.1, forward strand.
AGAACGATAGGGTAATATGAATGGGGGTCGTAGATCGCTTGATGCCAATAGAAATTTATAGGGGAGTACGGAACCTGACCGAAGGCGAATTGGATACGCTTCTTTTGCTATTAGATTCTGAATTGACCGAAGAAATATTGGTTCGGAGGGAAGAATCGAAAAATTTTTTAATGGAAGGCAGATTACTTTCAGAGGATGATATTTTCAAGGGCAGTCATGTTTGAACTGAAATTTCATCCCACTGTGAAAAAGATCTTAAAAAAATTGGAAAATCTGTTGCAAGAGAAATCAAGGATAAACACTTCAGAAATATCAAGGAGAATCCATCCACAGCAGAAAATCTCTCGCACATGTTCAAAGGCTTGAAATCGTACCATTTCAAGTTGGGAACTGTCGAATACAGAATTATTTATGAGATTTATGATATGAGAATATTGTCATTGTGCTTTTGATCGGGAAAAGGGAAAATTTATATTCTAAATTGAAGAGACGGATTAGATAAAAATGTTAGATGAAAAAATGATGGTGGGGTGAAACATGATCGGACACATTATATTTAACAAAAAAAGCAATCGAAGATGTGAATAACTGCCAGAAGCATCAGTCATGATTTGCAAGTGCCGATGCATTGCACTTATCACGAACATGCGAATCACGAGTACGAAGAGCGAATCGAAAGCGTCAGCAACTATCCAGCGGGCGGGGGCGGCAAGCGGCAGCACGAGAACAGACCGCCCGCCGGGCAATGAAACCGCGAATAATGGGAAACGCGAACCTGAATCGCGACAATCTCACGATCGCCAGTGACAGAGATCACGTCAATGTGGCAGCAAGGTTCGCTGACGGCGGCGAATGGGTCATCCTTGATTCCTGCTCGAATCAATACTCAAGAACCTCGACCAGTAGCGCTCCCGCAATCCCTTCCACCTGCGCCCGCACAGATCCGACCGACTGTGCTACCATCTTCTGCCCGGTGCCGCCAAATAGTCGGTCCCGCACCATATCCCCGACGACATCGTCGTACCTGGGTTTGACCCTTAATACGGCAGACCCGGGAAGGATGTTTGTATCGGAGAGCACATCATCGAGATCCATGTCTGTGATGCCGATTACGGGGATGCCGAGCCGGTAGAGGATGTCGCCGGCAATAGCGGTCGTATCGTCCCCAACAGTGACCGCAAGATCCGCACCTTCGGAAAGTTCGAATGTGGATTCGGCATCGTGATCGATCAGCACAACCCGCAGATCGCCGCTCTTCTCTTTCGCGTCCGCCCTGCCGATCCTTGCCTCATGTCGCGTCCGCCTGATCGAGCCGGTTCTCACAAGCGCGCTTTTAAGATTGATTCTTTCGAGTTTCTCGATGCCATGTTCTTTTATCCTTGTGCCGGTGATGTCCACAATCCGGCAATCACCTACAACGATATCGACATCTCCTGATACCGCGGTTCCAACAACGATCCCGTTTATCCGGATGGTCTCTCCAGGCAGGACATTGTGGATGCGCCGGTGCGTAAGTCCGTCCTCGGTGTGCACCAGCCGGATATTCTGTGCTGGCGGCGGCGTCCGGATCGGAAGACCCATGATCTCGGCGATCGCTTCCGCCCACTCCGTCGCGCCATTCCACGGGATAACCGCGCCGTTTCTTAACCGACATTCGATCTGGATTACCGGAATCTTTTTTGCGCGCGATACAGCGATCCTCCCAAACGCAATCCCGCTATCGAGGGACTTCCCGCGACTCAACAATATGACGGCATCGGTCCACGACAGAAGATCAATCGTCTCGGAAAGAGCCATTCTCGTGCTGATGTCGATCTCGTCCTCTAAACTTGCATCGAGGACCGCGGTGCGCCCCATCGTCCCGCCAAGCATCGCTGTGATCGTGTAGTGCTCCTGCAGTACATCCAGTACGTGGCGCGCACCGCCAGAGTCGATGACCTCAGGACCGTGGATAACGACACCGATATCCGGTTTCATCCGCCGCTCTCGCACAGTTCTGCTTCCAGTATCTGCTGGACATTGCCGATACTGTCCATTTTGCGCGCTTCTACTCTCTTCAGTTCTTCAAGCGTCAGTTCCTTGTCCCATTCCTTCTGTTCAAACTCTTCTCCAAGAACTTCGAGTGCGCTTACTTTGTACCAGAGACCCGTGCTATCGATGCGTGCCCACAGTTCGTGATCCCGCTCCTGGATCCGTTTTACCTTGCCGACCGAGCCGGTACCTGCATACCGGACCGTGTCGCCGACTGTGATGCCGTCGCCGTTTGTACTATCTCCATTCGTACCATCTGCGTCCATATTTTTACATCCTTGATTTTCGCATATCAATCTTACTGAGATCGATGTTCTGCAGTTGCACACCGTCCTTTACTCCGGTGATCCGCATCCCATCAAACTCCTCCATTCCGCACAATACATCCTGCTCCGGGTGCGTCCCGGGCGTGATGCCGCAATCGATGGTGGTCTCCTGACCCGCCGACACAACCATCCTCAACCTGCCGGATGCAGGGTGATTCTTCGGAAGAACGATCAGCGGAGAGCCGATCTCCCGTACGAGATACAACATACACCTGACCCCTTCAATCATCCGCTCATCCGTGCCAAATCCGGATGCAACGAAGAGATCGTCCTCTTCCGTGAACAACGCGATCTCATCATCCTCGGTTTCGATGAACCACTGGCCAGCACCCGCTTTCACGATGCCGATCACGCCGTCCCTACCGCAGAGATAGAGAATCTCATCGAAATCGATCGCGACCGCCTTGCCACGGTCAGGATCAGTTGAGCTTTTTGACATTGCTCGATCTACATGAAGGGCACGTCACGCGTCTTCCGAGCCCTTTGAATCTGTTGTTACAATCCAGGCATTCATACTCATCCGGAGTAAGCCTGCTCACATCAACATTGGTAACATCGCCAACACTGCACATGGTTTTGCCTCCTTTCGGTTTGTGTGTTATCTGAGTGTCGGGGATTACTTATAACTTCCCCCACAGGGACTCCGGAGTTTTCTCAGGGATTGGCAGAGTTCAGCCAACAAGTCTTGATTTTTTTCGCTATCGTGGGTTCGGTTCGGAAGTAGTGACCACTCCGAAAGGTTGAAATATGTATACTACAAATAAACTATGCTTTTGGTGATTATATGGAGAAAAAAACGTCTTCTAACATAACAAGTACCACTATTGAGGATGACACAGGATATCAGAGCACGCTGGCATTCATCCTGCTCACTGATGTGGTCGATGGCAGGTCTATCTACGAAGATATGAACAGTCTCAGCGATAATGAGCTCAATGAGAAGATCAAGAATGTGATCAGGTACACATTCCGGAGGCGGGTGCTGGATGAACTGTACGGCGCAGATGCCGGGTCCGGCGATCTCACAGAGGGCGCGGAGGGGTTGTCAGACAAGCGGTGGAGCGCTGTTCTAAAGCGGTCAGATCTCAAATGGGATGAATATCGCAAGTATACGTATGAATTTGAAAGAGATAAATGTAAAGGATTCTTCACATCTGGCAAAGGGGCAGAAGTGGATATGTTCTTTGCGGAATACACAGACAAGGTGCATTCCGACAGCGGGGCATTGATATACACGAAAGATGGTAGGAAAATACCGCTCTCGTCCGGCCTTCTGCATCGGATCAATACGATCTTTGAGATAGGCGCGAAACCCGGGGTATCGCTCACCGAACGGATGAAGAAGACAAGTTTCGAAGAACATACGAAGCGTGCCGAACGCGACCTTTATGAGAAATAATTACATAAGGAGATATAATGAAACTGGAACTACAAAACATTGGCGGATTTGCAGGAGTCCATGAATTTGAACTTAAAAAAGGAATCAACCGCATCACTGCGCCGAATGCCAAGGGAAAATCGAGTTTGCTGCGGGGGATACAGTGTCTTGCCAGCGATAACGAAGATGTGTATAGGGATACTTTAAACGACGATAGCGATACCGGTCATGTCAAACTTGGCGATGAGTATATACGCCACCTCAGGCGCGTAAATAATATAGTGCAAGCAGATCCGAAAGATCACACATTCTTCGATGAGGCGGGCAAAGATTGGAGGAATGCGGAGAAGATTGCATTCTTCACGCCAAAGAGCAGGGTGGTTCTTGAGATCGACCAGAACGCATTTGATGTGCTTCGGTTTGTCAACAGTATCAGCGGAGCCGAGGAGATTGAGTCCGATATCCGCCGGAAAGAAGCCCAGTTAGAAGAGAAGAAGAGAGAACTTGAGGAGTATATCGAAAATCTCACCACCGCTCAGAAACTCGATGCTGAGATCGGGACGATGCATGGCGAGATTCAGAAACTGCAAGGAGAGGTGCAGGAACTGGAAGGAGTGATCGAGAAAGAGACCGGAACCAGGGATCTCACAAAAGTTGGTGAAGACATCGCCGTTAAGAAGCAGGAGGTTCTTGACCTCGAGGAACGGCTCAGAAGCCGGGAAGGGGAGGTGAAGCGGTATCAGGACCAATATGAGAAGGCTCGTGCACTGTATGAACGACTCGATGAGGATATCGCCGTTTTTGAACAGAAATCCGAATCCGAAAGTGTCTGAGATTTCACGGAGGAACTCCACAAGCATGAACGGAAGAAAAAAGACCTGAAGATCGTGAAGGATATGCTCGATGATCTGCAGGGTGTGGTCGATACAGCGTACAAGGTATTCAGCGATTCCGAACGAGCGCCACTGCCAGAGAGTGTGAAAGATGAACCACTCCTCCACAAAGCAAACGCATTGCTCGGAAACCCGGGTGAATGTCCGGTATGCAGCGGTGGTGCAGTTCGTAACACGCTCGACGATAGGCGCAAGGAACTGAAAGAGTGCGCTACAGACTTTGCGAAGGCGATACGCGGTGAAGACGAGGAGATGAAAGTCATAAAGGCGGACATCAGGGAACTTACTGACCGGATCGAGGGAATCAAGGCGAAGAGGCGGGAACGCGATAAAGCAAAACATGATTCCAACGACCTTCTCAAGGAACTGGATGACCGGAAAAATCTGCGTGATGGTGTCGAGGAGGAGATAGCAAATAAGGCCCACGAACGCAAGATTCTCGAGCAACAATATGCTGATGCTGCAAAGACGGTGCGCACCGAGAGCAGGGACCAGCTCAACAAGGTGCGTGAAAAGATCGGAGGTTATGAGAACGAGATCCGGAACAACCAGAATGAGATGGATCGGCTCACCCGTGAGATACCTGACTATACGAGCGGAGAGTCACTCGAGGACTACGCAAATAAGAAGCGGTTGGCACTCGATGATCTGCGGCTGAAGATCGAGGGGCTGAAGGATGAGTGGGAGCACGAGGTATTCGGAGCAGTGGATCTCTTCAATAAAAACATCAACGACATCTACAAGGAGATGGGATTCACAACCTTCCGCGACATCAAGATCACAAAGGAGACCACGCGGGACAGGCTGACATCGCTCGATGCGGTCGTTGAACATGCAAGCGGAAAGAAGCAGTCACTCTCAAGTCTCAGTAAAGCGGAACAGTTGACGCTTGGTCTTGTCTTCCAGATCTCTGCGAAGGAGAATTATATCCCTGCATTCCCGTTCTTCGTGATCGATGACAATATGAACACCTTCGACCCGGACCGGTCGAGGTCGATCATGGAGTACCTGTCAGACAAGGCAGAATACGTCCTCGTCTCCAGACCCGTGCCTCCAAGCGAACAGGGGGATATTTCGATCGAGTACGGTTTTAATTAAAGACTTTCGAGAGGCGATCCCCGGAGAGATCCGGGGCGTTGTTTTTATTTTTTTACAAGATTTGGGTGGTATGATGAAACTGGAACTACAGAATATAGGGGGATTTACAGGGGTTCATAAATTTGAACTCAAGAAAGGTATCAACCGCATTACTGCGCCGAATGCCAAGGGCAAATCGAGTTTGCTGCGAGGGATACAGTGTCTTGCCAGTGACGACGAGAGTCTGTTTCGTGATGTCTTGAACGATGACAGCGATTCCGGATATGTCAAACTTGGTGATAAGTATGTGCGTCATCTCGGGCGCGTGAATGATGCGGTGCATGCAGATTCGTCAGAGGATCGCACATTCTTTGATGAGAACAGTGAATGGAGGGATGCAGAGAAGATCGCATTTTTCACACCGAAGAGTGGATTCGATGTGCTTCGGTTTGTCAACAGTATCAGCGGAGCCGAGGAAATTGAGTCCGATATCCGCCGGAAAGA
>CBDAFH010000144.1:0-7798 GCA_965195165.1 uncultured ANME-2 cluster archaeon
ACACGAGATACATGCATATTCCGATCCCGGATGCAACCGGGCTCGTGGTTTTTATCGCATGAAGCACCTGCGGGATCGCTGATTCGATATCCGCTTCGGTGCACTCGCATATCCGCAGCCGATCCTCCATCCCGAGCAGTGCCGCTGCCTTCTCTGCATGGTTTATGTCATGAGAGCCGTGCATCCCGACCGCGTACAACTCGATATCGGGATCTATCGATGCTGCAATGGCTGCGATTAATGAACTGTCGATGCCGCCTGAGAACGCAACCCCTATGCTACCCCGCTCCGCCATGCACGACTGCACGGCATCCTTGATGCATGCTGTAAGTTCGCGGATCGCTTCTGCTTCATCGATCAGCATTCTCACCACTCACGATCCGGATCGTGTTCATCCAATAGACGTTTTGTTCGATCACATCGAATCCGGCATCCTCGATCATCGAAGATAGATCCCTCCTGATGAAATCCCTTGCAGTCTCTCCTTCCACAAGCATCCATACCTTAAATATTGGCATAGCCAGCATGCGTTTTGGGTACGCATAATCAAGGACTGTAATCCTCCCGCCCGGCTTTAGCACCCTTCGCATCTCAGAAAGCACATTCATCCGCACGAGATGCGGCATCTCATGCAAGCCAAAGGTCACGGATGCGCGGTCGAAGTATCCGTCAGCATAAGGAATCTCCTCGGCATTGGCGTAACAGAATCGTATGTTGTCTTCTCTTCTTTTTTCTGCTTTCTTAAGCATATTTTCGGATAGGTCAACTCCCACTACCTCTCCGTTACTCCCTATCGCCTCTGCAATCATCGCACACAACGTACCGGTCCCGCAGCAGACATCCAGAACCTTTTGACCCGGCTTCAAATCCATTTTATCGATGGTGAGCCGTCTCAATCCTGCTTCTCCGCCGAAGAATGAGGAGATGAATCTGACAAGAGGATCGTATATACACGCGATCCTGTTGCAATCATCCCTGTAATGCTCTGGCTTTTCCATATTCAGGATTATGTTTCCGGAAGATATATGGTTTGACGTCATCCGTTGCAGTGGCGTTCTCTTGGCAAAACAATTTAAATATAAAGAAGTATAAGTGATAATCACTAGCACGAGAGGGATGTTAATGGTAAAAATATTCGCAAAGAACCTGTCAAAGAAGAACGTCATGAGCAGTGACGGATCGATACTTGGTGCACTGTACAACGTCGTGATAGACATCCGGACCGGCGAGTTGATCAATCTCCTGGTGAAGCCGGATATGTCTGTGGATCGGAGCCTGTACCGGTCGGAAGGGAATTACATGCTGATTCCGTTCGGCGCGGTTCGCGCCATCAAGGATGTCATGGTGGTAGACAAGACAGAAGCGTTGAAACGTTGAATAGGTAACGCCTGTTGTGCCTCATCAGGCATTAACCGGGGAACTGCCATTCCGGATGTGGATATGTGCAATCATAGCTGGAATGCTGTTTTGGTACTCAGTACTCCCACAACCCTTTCTGCTTCTGCGGACTGGCTGGCAGGGGTTTGACCTTCTCTGCCTCCTTATCGCTCTCATAAATGTGCAGCGAATCGGCATAATCTACTAGTTTAACGATCCTGCAATTGTTCGGGCGGATAACCTCTCGATTCAGCATATCGATCAAGGCGATGATATTTACCTGCCACGCGGTGTACAGATCGCGGCTCCTCCATGTCAGGTGCACTTCGACGCTCTGGTCGCCGAGATGCCGGATCCAGATGCGCTGCAAACAATTTCCACACCACATCGCTTTACCGTTCCTGCGCACGTAAATTATATGGTTCGGAACCTCGACGCAGTAAACTTCGCCGCAGTATTCAACCATATCAACCATACTATCTCTGTGCAGATGTCTGCCGTTCTTGAACGATCTGTCCTTGACTTCGTAATATTCTATACCGGTTCGCTTCCATATATCAGCACTTCTGCCGTTGCCACTTTTCAGTACCAACTCCTGCATATCACTTGCCAAGGTCTTTGAAACCGTACAGTACCGAACAGTCGTGCCTCTGGTGTGTGCGTCCCCGATTTCATACGTTTCGAGGAAAGTTTTTATCTGATCTGATGGTAGATGGTTCACAAATTCCGGGATGAATTTGTGATGAGCCTGCCCAAATTGGGAAACGTATGTCGCCAGTTCTTTATTATTTATTACAAACTGGATACACCCATCACAATTCTTATCACATTCCTCAATCACGTTGAAAGATGGATGAAGAGCATTGAGGATTTTACGATACCTTATCACATTCTTCTTCTGTGAAATCCTGACTCTATATCTACCATTATTTATGGTACAATCACCATCTGAAAGGTAAATGGCAAGGAAACGAAGAAAGTTGTCCATTTTGATTATCTTGTCACCTATTGTCATCTCCTCGACGCGTTCACCACCAGTCCATGTTGCATCTGATTTGATATAACATTCTTTCGGCAACTCATCAGCACGACTCAGGCGAAACGACCCGTGTTTATCCCCGATATACATCATGTGATTTGGGGTGACTTTGAAATCGAGGCTCGCGCCACTGGCAGATACCATTTCACCGTTAAACGGATATGATAGTATATTGCTTGGTTTCTGATATTCAATTTCATCGTTTTGAGCAAGGGTTGCTATGTCATCCTCGTAAGTTACGTGTCGAAACAGTTTCCAGCCAGATGATGTCAAAACCTCGGTTTCATCATCGAAACATGGTGGCGACGTGCTCCCGAGATCGGTCTTTGCCTGCCACGTGATCGCATGATGCCGGTTCGATCCGATCCCGGTATCTATCTGCGTGGCAAGACACTTGCGCAAGAGCGCCATCTGATCGATGTCCCCGTACATCGCAAGCCGTTCGAAATACAGGTATGAAAACCGCTCCTGATCCGGTTTTTCGATGTACTGTGAGAGATACTCTCTCGTAAACTCCTCGCAGTAGGGATCGATGTGCTGGAACGGAAACTGCGGGTGCAGTTCACGATCCTCGATCTGCCTGATCGCGTCACCAGTGAGTTCGAAGAGCACACATGCATCTCGTATCGGTTTTGGTCCGGATGCGTCCCCGATTGTTATCTTCCGTCCGTCGCGCAGCACATACCGTACCGCCCGCGCCCACGCGTTGTGGAAATCATCTTCCTGTATCAGTATCGTTGGTGGTAGTTTCATGTATGCCCCGCGATCAACTCTTTTAGATCGGTTTCGTAATTACTTAATCTTCCCTTCCGCTACCCATCACAGCCAACGCCACCGTCACTACCACCATACGTCTACGCCAACATGCAGGCAGTCTCCCTGTGCCTGAATACAAGGAATATCGCAGACTCCTGGCAGTTCGTCCTGTGCCTGACCCCTGCCGGCACCAGCACGCCAGTACCCGACCCAAGTTCGATGGTGGACTCATCAGACTCGATTACGACAACGCCGCCGCTGTAGTGCAGGAAGAACTCATCGTAATTATGGATGTACCACTTGCCCTCGCCCTCGCAGAGCACTGCACGGAGCAGCGAATCGCCCACAAATACCATGTCGTGGGGGCGTCTTGGCGATGTCAGTTGCTTTGTCTCTTTCTCGAGATCGATGGCTTTTATGTCTATAATCCCGGTCATGCAGGTCCTATAACCTCCTTCGCTCTTACAATCTTTACTACTGCGTTGTTATAAGGCGTCGGGATCCCGTATTCCCTGCCCAGTTCCACCACCTTCCCGTTGATGTAGTCTATCTCGGTCCTCTTACCGCAAACGATGTCCTGCAGCATGGACGATCTGTGCTCCCTTGTGGGGGGAAGTTTCCGGTTCCACAGTATCTCCAGATATTCATCAGGAGAATCCATACCCAGATCCACGCCTGCTACTTCTGCTACCAAGAATGCTTCCGATATCATCTCACTGATGAGCCATCTGGTATCAAAGTTGTCTGCAATCTGACCGTAAGTTACTTGGAATATGGCAGACAACGGGTTTAATGCGATATTGTAGAGGGCTTTGTGCCAGATCTCCCGCATAATGTTATCAGACGGTTTTGCCGGGATTCCTGCACCATCAAGCATCCTTGCAAGATCCATTGCCCGCGAGGTCAGGCGTCCGTCGATCTCGCCTAAAAGAGTCTCAGATGCGATGACCGTTACCTCGACACTGCCCGGTTCCGGTACTGCTGCTCCGAATATCGCCATCGCGCCAACCGTCCGCGCCTCGCCTACAACCCCTGCAAGCGTCTCCACGTTTCCGATCCCGTTCTGCATCGATACGACCGTGGTATCAGGTCCGATCATGGGAAGCGCATCTCCGAGGGCGGTATCCGTATCATACGACTTGACCGTTAAGAAGACAACATCCTGGTATTCATCAGGCGGCGATGTCATGGCACGCAAGTCCGTTACCGTGTGCTCGCCCCAGATTCCAGAGATGTGAAGCCCGTTATTCGAGATCTCACTGATGTGGGGCGCCCTTCCTATCAGCGTCACACGGTGTCCTGCTCTCGCAAGCATACCGCCGGTGGCGGAACCGATGGCACCTGCGCCCATTATTGCGATGTTAGCGATACGCTCTGGTGCACTCATGTTTACAAGTCCTTGTCCTGCCATACCATATCTCATTTTCGATGCCAGTCGGCAGCCCCCGTATGAGCGGCGGATCCGGCGGTGATCGCAACTGGCGCCGAAACAAGTTGGCAGTCTGCGCATGGGGGATTTTATGCAGGATGAGTTCTGATATATCTTGCATGGGATGTCGGTATATCCGGGACGAATGCGGAATGCAGTCTGCGAAGCAGCGGCGAAGTCGAACTGGATTTGAAAACGTTGTGCACAGGCATTGGACTTAAGTCCGGTGTTTGGTGACTGAGGAATGGTAAAAATAAATTAATGGGGTGTAAAAAATGGCAGAGTTTTTAACGACTGATGGAATGTCCGATAATCTTGAAGAATTGATTAAAAATTAGTAACTACTCAGGTATGTTGATTGGTCTTCCGGTTGCGATTCGGTACTTTCTGCTTAAAAACCAGATCATTGGACACGAGACTCAAATCAGCGGCAACTTCGAAGTGACCAATATCTTTATAAGTACTGCAATGAAGTGAGATGCTCCAGGGATTAAAGCGGCGTGGCATTGTGCCATTCACTCGGATAGAATTTAAAGATGGGAGGTAACATAGATGGTAAAATGTGAATACACGGAAATCTGCGCATTCTTCAACGAAGGGATGGCAGATAGGCCTGCAATTGCAAATATGATGAAGAAAAAGTACTGTGCCCGGAACCCGTCCGCATGTGCGAGGTACATGATTCTGAAGACCGTCGGAAAAGACCGGGTTCCAGTAGACTTAGTCCCGAATAACGTGGATATGGCTCAAAATATCATTGTGGAAGGGTAGGCGAAAGGGTGATGCCGTGGACATGGACGCGTCGCGTGATTGGCAGGATAATTTGTGCGTGACATTGCTACGCATTCTTTCTTCATTTGTAACTCTTTTTGTAACTACCCTCCTTTAGGAAGCCCCCCACCCCAAAACACTCTGAAACCCAGAGTTCCGGTACAGCATCCCAGCCACCTCCGGAATAATCGAAAAGGATTAATACCATTTAGATCAACGGATAGCAACGAGGTAAACAAATGGTACAGATATATTACGATGATGACGCAGACCTTGGCATTCTCGCTGGTAAGACGATCGCAGTGATCGGATACGGGAACCAGGGTCATGCACAGGCGCAGAATCTAAAAGATTCCGGATTGAACGTGATTGTAGGGATTAAAAAGGGCGATGAGACGTGGATACAGCAGGAACGTGCACGGATTGAGAAGGACGGCTTGAAGGCGGCGACGATAGAAGAGGCGTCTGCACAGGCAGATATCATCCAGATTCTTGTTCCTGATGAGCTACAGCAGCAGGTCTATACGGACTCAATCGAGCCGGGGATCGAGTCAGGCAATGCGATCGTCTTCTCACATGGCTTTAATATCCATTACGGGCAGATCGTACCGCCGGCTGACGTCGATGTCTTCATGGTTGCGCCGAAAGCTCCAGGGCACATGGTTCGCACGATGTTTGTCGAGGGTAACGGCGTGCCAGGACTGCTTGCGATCCAGCAGGATGCGACAGGGACTGCAATGGAGATCGGGCTTGCCTACGCACGGGGGATCGGATGCACAAAAGCCGGAGTGATCGAGACCACGTTTGCCGAAGAGACCGAGACCGACCTATTCGGGGAACAGGTGGATCTCTGCGGCGGAGTCACATGCATGATCAAGGCAGCATTCGAGGTCCTTGTGGACGCTGGATACCAGCCAGAGATCGCATACTTCGAGACGCTGCATGAACTGAAACTGATCGTTGACCTGATCCACGAAGGCGGGCTCGCAAGGATGTGGAGATCGGTCTCCAACACCGCTGAGTACGGCGGGCTCACGGTTGGTCCGAAGATCATCAATGAGCAGTCGATAGATGCGATGTATGATGCACTGGAAAAGATCCAATCAGGCGAGTTTGCGCGGGAATGGATTCTTGAGAGTCAGGCGAGGCGCCCAGTGCTAAATGCGCTCGAACGGATGGAGAAGGAACATCTGATCGAGGAAGTCGGTGCGGAACTCCGTGCGATGATGCCGTGGCTGGATTCTGAATAACTGGGTTTGCAAGCCCATCAGAGACGCAGTTTAACCGGGCTGGACACAACAGGCGAGACGAGAGACGATCATGAAGCGACTGACAGTGGTTCCGGAAAGGTGTTCAGGATGCCGGTTGTGCGAACTATCATGTGCCATCCACAGATTCGGTTCAAACAACCCGAAAAAAGCAAGCATCCGCGTCATATCGCTGTATCCGCATCCCGTCGTCCGGATGCCGATCGTCTGCAAGCAGTGTAAGGTGCCGGCGTGCAGGGATGGCTGTCCGGTAGGCGCAATCACTGTTGAGGGCGGCGTCGTAGCGATCGATGATGAAAAATGCATCTCCTGTCAGTCATGCGTCATATCCTGCCCGGATGGCGCAATCTTTGTCCATTCGGACCTCGATACCCCATTCAAGTGCGATCTGTGTGGCGGGGATCCGGTATGTGCGAACGTATGCCCAAAAAAGGCGATCCTGTTCGTGCCTGAGCACACGCTCGGGCAGGTGCACAGGATGGCAAGCGCGCTCGGATATGCACATCTGCAAGAGGTCGAGTACTGGGAGCACGGTATTAAAAAGACGCTTCGATACGCTGATATCGGGGAGAACAAGCTGGAATAGGTTTTCATCGATTTAATTTTTGGATGCTTTTATGATCCAATGAAGATAAATATGTTGCATAAAAATAAAATTAACTGATAAAGAAAAAGTCACTGACCCCGTTTTGGAAAAACGGGGCACCAGAAGATGCTCATGTTTTGAAATTTCTATCGGATTTTCTGAATTCTATGTATAAAAATACCGGCGCAGATTCTTAAGTAATTTATCTAAATACCTTTAAATTCAGGATTATTCTTTTCTTTATAAAATTCATCGAGTTCAATTCGACTTGCAATCCTATCTGTCGAGCCCCTTCTAACGTAAACTCCTCTATCCCTTAACGTATATGGTTTATTTGTTCCCTTACTTATTCCAATGTATGTGTTTAGCTCCCCGCATAACTGCCCCCCTCACAGTCCTTCCAGATCGATCTAAAACCCATTCTCGACAAAAAAACTTCTATATTATTACTGTAATAGTCTTCTAAGAGGACGATGGACAAGGACGCGATCATCAAACAACTTCGAGACGTGATTGACCAACTTAAGCATGAGAATGAGTCGCTTAAGGCATGCATAAAGGGACTCGAAGCC
>CBDAFH010000145.1:0-4506 GCA_965195165.1 uncultured ANME-2 cluster archaeon
GACGTTTCCGGATATGATCCCTGCGATCTCCGCCTGATACGGTTCGAGACCGGTCGTCCCGAGAACGATTGCAACGCCGTTCCCTACAGCAGCCCTGACGTTTCCGACAGCGGCATCCGCGATCGTGAAGTCGATCAGGACATCCGGGGAAGTGCTCGCAAGCAGCGCATCGATCTTGCGGGCATCTGACACCCGGACATCACCTGCGCCAGCACCGGCACCGCCACCTGCACCAGTGCCAACTGGCATCCCGATGTCACGGATATCAAACGCTGCCACCAGTTCCATATCTGGCGCATCGCCGACATTCTCGATTATAAGCGAGCCCATGCGCCCGAGTGCGCCTGTTACTGCGACTGTTATCATAATATCACCTTTGCCATACGATCACCTGTATCTATCTCCCTGCCATCCAAATATATTCACACCATGGATGCTGCCTGCCCTTCAGACCGTCCTGAACTGCCCGAACAGATTGTCCCGCCCGATCCGGTGCAGTCTGGCACGCACGAGTACTGCAAGCTGCGACACATCTCCTTTCTTCGCAGATACCGGCGCAACCGTATCGATCCACTGCCTCCATGGCGGGAGAAAATCGAAACGCTCCATGATCTGATCGAGCGCATCGTCTCGATCGGTTACCAGATCCATCTTGTTTGCCGCGATAACCGTATCGATATCGAGATCGGACAAAAATTCAAACAATTCGATATCAACCGGCATCTCGCCCCTTTCTGACCATCTATCCACGATCTCGCAGAAAACGCTTGCATCGACCACCTGAACGGCACAGAGGATGCGGTCGCAGTTGTCTTCGAGATAATGGACGATCGAATTCTTTATGCGCTCCTGAACCACATCCGGGACGCCGTGCAGAAATCCGTAACCCGGCAGATCGGTTATCAACAGATCCCTAAACGTTATATGTGTCGGTTTCCTCGTAACGCCCGGGCGCCTCCCGGTCTTGACGCTTCTGCCGGTCAGTCTCTTGATCAGCGACGACTTCCCGACGTTTGATCTGCCCGCGAAGATGATCTCATGATTGATTGTCATCTCTGTTGACCTCGGTATGCTTACTCGTCTGGGGGGTGGCTGCTTTTGAACGGCTCTTCATTGCCAGATACTCTTTCCGATCCAGTTGGAAGTTCTTTGAACTGCTCAGAAAGCTGTTTATAAGCGATGCCTGCTGCCTGCTCCAGACCTCATTTGGCACCGATTTCACCCACTTGCTGTAACGTCGTATGAATGTCAGACGTTCCATGCGGTTCTGCTCTCTGTTAAATCTTAATTCCATAATCGATTGCATCCACATCAAACTCTTTAAGGAAATTTTTCAGAGTTTTTCTGTCTATCATCTCTTTAAAAATCTCATACAAGTAAATGGCATCTTCTACATCTTTAGCTCCACTCAGATATAATTTATAGGGTATCTGTAATTCTATTGGCGATATTTTCATTTCATGGTCGCCTATCATAACTTTAAGGGAGTTTTTGAGTGAAAAATTGTCAAAATAATCTTTTACAAATTTCAATTCGATATTTGGTATTATTTCATCGATTTTTGCGATTCTTACTGCAAGATTTTCGTTTAGCATGTTAAATAAATCGTTTTGATCGTCGGAATTCAAAAACCAGTAGTTTCTTTCTGTTAAATCGTTGAAGAATCTCTCGAACATTCCCCTGTCCATTTTTTCTATGATTATGTCAATATCCTCTGTGCCTCTCGCCCGGCCGAACAGGATCGTGACATAGCCGCTTACTATAACGTAGTCGGTGTACGCCTTCAGTACGCTGAGGAAGTCGAGTACGAATACGTCCAGTTCGGAGAGGGTTTTATTCGTCAGGCGGATTCCATTGCGGGTGTGCTGGATGTTCATTTTTGGTAGCTTTTTGTCGAATAGAATCGAAACCAAGTACTTCTTTCACGGATGTAAATCAAATTTTTTTACCGCGAATTTCCTGTTGTTTCAATTTCTGAATTTCTGGCGTTTTAACTAACTGATTTCCAGATTTGGTTATATTCTCTCCAAATATCTCTCCCATGTCCTAATTAAGTATGCTCACCGTGAACACGTCTTTCCTGAGCACGAACTCGAAGAGATGTTCATATCACACGTCGTATCAGGATATAAAATCCCGGGTGGGATGATGTCAGTGGGGCGGTGCTAGATGGTGAGGATGTTCTCGAGGATTTCGAAAATCCCCTGATCCTCGTACCAGCGCACGTCCGGACGTGTCCAAAACCGTTATGTAAAATTGCAAGCATTGTGGTAGTAGTAAGGATTGATGGATTGATAAAATCACTCTCCAAAAGGATTTAAGAAAAACCGGTGCATCTGATGGATTTTAAGAAACATCTCGCAGATAAGACGATCGTGCTTGGCATAACAGGCAGCATCGCTGCTGTACGAACCATCGAACTGGCGCATGAACTGATCCGCCGCGGGGCTATGGTGCAGGCGGTGATGACCGAACCTGCCGAGCGCATAATCCACCCGGACGCGATCGAATGTGCAACAGGACGCGCTGCGATCACCGGGTGGACCGGCAGGGTTCCGTGGGTCGAGTACTGCGGTGGTGGTGGTGGCGACGGTGATTGCAGCGGAGGTGGTGTAAGGGCCGCCGACCTGCTGCTGATTGCGCCGTGTACTGCAAGCACGATCGGGAAGATTGCGCACGGCATCCCTGACACTCTCGTCTCGATATTCGCCACAACAGCACTCGGCGCAGGGGTTCCGGTCATCGTAGCGCCTGCCATGCACGAGAGCATGTACAACCCGATCGTACGCGGGAACCTTGAGATCCTGCGGGATCAGGGAGTCACAATCGTGGGTCCCGTTATCGAGGAAGGGAAAGCAAAGATCACACCTAACGATGATATCGTGCGGTGGGCAGAGCGGGCGCTTGGCGGCTACGCGCTTTCCGGCAAGAGGGTGCTGATCACTGGCGGCGCGACCGCAGAGCCGATCGATCCTGTGCGCATCATCACGAGCAGGGCATCAGGCAGGATGGGGTTTGCACTTGCTTACGAGGCGTTCCGGCGCGGGGCTGATGTGACGCTTGTGCATAGCGGGCAAACCGACTTTTCCGGCATCCGGGATATCCATGTGGAGACCGCCGGGGAGATGATGGATACGGTTCTTGGCGAGCTTTGGGGCAGAGATGGAGGTGATGCGGGCGATGGGTACGATCTGCTGATTAGCGCTGCCGCGATCTCGGATTATACGCTCGATCCCGCTGCCGATAAGATCAGGTCGGACAGCCAACTGACGCTTGACCTGCGCCCGACACGGAAGTTGCTCGAAGCGGTGCGGGCCGCGCATCCTGAGCTGGCGGTCGTCGGGTTCAAACTGGAGACTGCCGGGGGCGAAGCGTTGATCGAGCGTGCGAAGGCTGCGATGAAACGTTATGGGCTTTCGATGGTCGTTGCGAATACCGTTGAGAGCATGGGTGGCGGCGAGGGAGAGGTCTGGATCATCACTGAAGGGGGACGTGATCCTATTCATGCCGGTGGCACGAAAGACGCGATTGCGGGTGCGGTCTTTGATTCTGTCGAGCAGGTGATGGGCATGGCGGGCGGTGAATGTTATGAGTGTGCCGAGCAAAATTCATTGTCCGGATGTTGAAAATCCAAGCCTCTATGAAAGGTTAGCCACCACCTCAGAACTAACTGTGGGGGGTCTCATAGTACCTCGGAGCCGTGAATACGGCAGGAGGTGTATTTACCTGACTCTACTCGACATTACACGAAAGCAATTCGTGCGATTCGCCCAAACGTGCGCATTCGTGTTTGATACAAGCACCAGAGCCGGATCAACCGCCCTATGAGTTCAAGAAGGTTTATGTGATTACACTGCTCATGATTGCATTATGATTAGAGGGCTGCATCTACGCAGAGTTTGTGTTGTAGTCTTTGTGTACGCCTCATTGCTCCTCCTCATAAGCGGTGCATCGGCACTGAACGCTGATGCGGGTGATGATCAGACTGTGTGGTCAGACGCATCGGTAACGCTGGATGGTTATGGCTCAACCGGCACCAACCTGACATACAAATGGACGGAGAACGGCACAACATTGAGTACTCATGAGGTATTCAGCCACAAATTTCCAATCGGTATACATACGATCACGCTGACGGTATCAGATGGTATCGGCAACGCCACTGCTACTGTGACCGTGACGGTAGAGAACCACCCCCCAATTGCGGATGCAGGCGATGACCGGGTTATACTGCCTGATACGTACATCAAACTCGACGCATCCGGATCCAGCGACCCCGACGGCAGCATCGAGTCTTATAAGTGGATCGAGGACGGGGTGGAACTCAGTACCAGAAAATCGTTTAACAAGATCTTTGATGCCGGAAGGCATGAGGTCACGCTTGTCGTGACCGATAACGATGGCGATACCGGCGAGGATACCCTCGAGATCCTGGTCAACTGCGCACCGATCGCAGATGCAGGACCTGACATGACCGTGCCGGAAGGGACGCTTGTTCACTTCAAC
>CBDAFH010000146.1:0-6503 GCA_965195165.1 uncultured ANME-2 cluster archaeon
AGGCAAGAATGGCCATCAGTTCCCGTTTCATTAGTAGTTCACCGATTAGAATTGCGCCCGCATTTATTAAATCTTTTCTGGTGCGAGAGGTTCTTATGTGCGGTAGGTTCTGATCTGTATATGCAAAGAACCGCGGTAGAACGAATTTTTAGATGGATGGGCTCATATAAAGAGACATCCCCGGATGCGATCGGTTGGGAACTTCGTATTCATGGATAGCTCAGTTTACGTGAGGTTTTGGGACGAGGTTAAACGTACCTGACAGCAGGAGGGCTGCCGGCGCTGTATTGTGCGACAGCCTCCGAGCTATCGGATTCAGATATTCTTCCTTACGTAACTGATGTTCCCTTTCTGCCAGTCATCCCATCCCGGTGCACATTCAGAGAGTGTTCCGGTGATCTCTTCAAGCAGTTCTGCAGGTATCCCGACCACGAGTTCGTCATCGGCAAGTCCAGCGTTCTTTGCCGCGCCATCGCATCCGATCGAGATGTTCACGTCTCCTGAGATGTAGGGATAGGCGGTGGCGTCTGCGCATGTCGATTGGATGCCCGCGAAGTTTGCGTTGAACCGTCCGCCGTGCTTATAGATCACTGCCTGAACGATCCTTCGTGCTGCAAGTACGCCAGCCATGATCACGATCACGTCAGGTCTCGCGCCGTCCGGCTCGGTTGGAGCCTTGTCAAGCGGCGCGACCACGGTTGCAACGGTCGATCCGGGTGCCGATCTTGGCATGTGATCGACCACACGCTTGGCAACGCCGAGCGAGACCTCCTTGTTCAGTTTGTAATGGTACAGCGCGCCAGTCTTTAAGATCGGGCCGTAATCCATAAGCCCGATCGCTGTCGCGCCGCCCTTACAGGCGTGGGTGTCTGCGGTTGCAAGACTTGTGATGCCTTCGAGCCTGGCATCCTGAAGCATCTGACAGTACCGGCGGGGTTTTTCGACCTCGGTCAAGTCTTTCGGGATATCTTCCTCTCTCTTTATCAGCGAAACCGCTACCGGCTTCCCCTTCAGTCCTAACAGGTCTACAAGTTTATCTGACATTTCTGCATAATCCATGCTAAAGCCTCCTTTGTAGTTGTATGTGAATTTCAGTTCCCTGTCGGGATATAAATGTTGCCCGAGGGTGGGGGTGTGTTACGGCTTGTGGTGTTGCAGGAGCTTACAATCACAGTCAGCGACGCATACGACCCGGCACAACCCAAATCGGGATCGCGAGGGCGATGCGTGGATCTACACTGGAAAGCTACCATTAATTCAGGAATTTCCGACCCCGATCCGCACATCGACGCCCATCCCGTGCT
The DNA here is from genome assembly GCA_965195165.1 of uncultured ANME-2 cluster archaeon. Taxonomy (GTDB): domain Archaea; phylum Halobacteriota; class Methanosarcinia; order Methanosarcinales; family Methanogasteraceae; genus Methanogaster_A. The sequence continues at coordinate 1,305 of CBDAFH010000146.1, forward strand.
CGAATGCAAGCAGTTCGGATGCGCAAAGTTTTGCCTGCCCTGTCGCAAGCAGGTGATCGTTCTCATCCACCACGAGCACCTCATCGCCGCTCCGGATCATCGGATCCACATCGGTGATGTGCCGTGCAAACGCGGTCTTCCCATCTCGAACGAAGGGGGCGGCATCGCTGTTTACAGCGACGCGCATCTTGGGCTGTGGCAGGAATGCGTGCAGCCGGGACGCTCCAAGTTTTCCGAGCGTGAACAGGTTATCGCTTGCACGGAGCGTCGCGATGCGCTCTTTACCCTGCAGCACCTGCCTGATCCTGCCAGTGGTGGACAAGTGGAATGTCACATCGTCAGGGAAGAGCGCGTCTCCTGCGCCGCGTCCGAACTGATAGTCAGCGATGATTCGCGATTTTCTGAGATGCGCATCCGAGGTCATTCCTGCTCCGCATACACAACCATCGACTCAAAGATCTTGCGCCCGTCATCAGACCCGAGTATCGACTCAGATGCACGCTCAGGATGCGGCATCATCCCGAGGACGTTTCCTGACCTGTTAACGATTCCAGCGACGTTCTCGACCGAGCCGTTTGGATTGGCGTAATCCGCGGCGTTCCCGTCCGGATCGACGTACCTGAACACGATCTGGTGGTGTGAATTCATATCCCGGAGCGCGGTACCGTCCGCAAAGAAATTACCCTCCTTGTGCGCAACCGGCATCCTCACGATCTCGCCTTCCTTAAAACCCGATGTGAACGCGGTGCCGGTGTTTTCGACGCGCAGGTTCACCCACCTGCAGCAGAATTTCGGATACTCATTCGTGCGGAGCGCACCCGGGAGAAGTCCTGCCTCGGCAAGGATCTGAAATCCGTTGCATATTCCGATTACCGGCTTTCCACTGTCTGCGAGACGCCTCACCGAGTTCATGATAGGTGTTTGTGCCGCAATCGCGCCTGCACGTAGATAATCACCATAAGAGAATCCTCCAGGGATTACGACGCCGTCATAACCTTCGATCGAGTCCTTGTACCATACCAGATCGGTGGATACGTCGAGAAGATCATTTAATATATGATGCACGTCTGAATCACAATTGCTGCCGCCAAACCTGATTACTGCAAACTTCATCGTATCACGATCGAGTAATTGTGGATCACGGGATTTGCAAGCATCTTCCTGCACATCTCATCCACCATTCTGGTGGCGTCGTCGGCATCATCTGCTTCCAGTTCAATCAGCAATCTCTTCGCTGCATGAGCGCTCTTGACCGCATAGCCCAGATGCATAAGTGCACGCTGTATCGTCTCCCCTTCCGGATCAAGCATGCCCTGCTTCAGTTGTATGGTTATCTCGGCACAATATCTCATCGTGTATCAGATCATTCCGATGCGATAAAAATGTATGGGTTTGAAGAGTATAACTTCTCTTCCTTTTTTTAAACGCGCATGACGTGATGCCCACCAGCCTGTCAGTCTGTTGTGCGGTCCGACATGGACTGGAATTATTATGAAGGATGGGCAACACCCATATTTCAATGAAGATGGGCATCGCAAAAGATGATTTGATCAATTATATCAATCAGAATAAAGAGGTTATACAATTCATCGCTTTGTTCATCACTTTCTGCACCGTTTTTTACCTCCTGTATTACCATTTCATGGATCGTTTCGCTTTCCTCGAAAACGTCACCGCATCTATTCTTGGATTCTTGCTCCGCATACTCGGCATGGATATCGTCGTAAGCGGAAACACCGTAACCATCGTTGGTCATATCACACTCCGGATCATTGATGAGTGCACTGCTATGTTCGGATCGATCGTATATCTCTCCTGCGTACTGGCATACCCTGCCGACGTCAAAAAGAAGGTTATAGGTATCGTTCTCGGTATTCCGTGCCTGTATGCGATCAATATGGTGCGACTCGTCATCCTCGCTTTTGTTGGGGTCTCAAGCCCGGGGATATTTGAGTTTGTGCACACATATCTCTGGCAGACGATCTTCATCGTATTCGTGATCCTCATCTGGCCGATCTAGGTGGACAAGGTGGTTAAATGAAGGATAAGGTCAATTTCCTGGTCAAATTTTTAATCCTTACCATTGTACTTTTTATAACCTGGATTCCGCTCGGCAAGACATATCTGCTGCTGCTGGCATGGGTATCGAAGTATGTGCTTTTGGTTATGGGCTATAATGCCGGACTGGTTGTCGAGAACGGCGTGCCAATGTTATTCGTTTCTATGGTCATGTGGCTGTTTTGGATAATGCGCATCTCATGAATTTCAACATAGTCCCGCTCGTTGCTTTGATTCTTGCAACGCCGAGGATCGAGACTGCGAGGAGGATTGCGATGCTTGTGATCGGAGTATCTGTGCTTTTCTGCATACACGTCATCGATCTGGTCTCTCACTTCACAGATTACGAGATCATTGTACTCATGGCGGTTGGCGAAGTCGCGGTTCCGTTCGTGCTGTGGTTTGTGCTGGCGCACAAGGAGATACTTGGAAACGAGTAGGTAGTAGTAGTAGTAGTGTGCCACCAATACCCAAGTAGTTGAAACGCGATTATCATAATCATATTTCAACAATTATGCAGGGGGTATGACGTGAACTGGTTTTGTTTCTGATTGCGCCCGAGTGGGCGATGAAAGCATGGGGCGGTGGCTGCTTTCGAGACATAGGAGAAGAACACTTCGGTTCGCATCTTCCACTGGCGTCCTGACATGCACGGATACTATCACTCTGCGGGGGCGCAGGACGCTGCTCATGACCCTATCCTACATGGTTGTGCTCATTGGTATTCTGTGCATCATCGGCGTGGGTCAGGATCGTAAAACTCAACTTTGGGGATTATATTTTAATCCAATAATCGACTGCCTGCGACCCATTTCTGCCCCCTCTACCCGAATTTTCCCGCAATCATGAAATCCCCCCGCACCCCCAAAACCACTATCGATCGACCTCATCATTACCTAACCAAAACCCGCATTTTCTCGCCTGTGTATGTGTAAGGTTTTTATGAAAAAAGAAACATTTACAAGCAGTAAACTGTAATATTTCTTTACACACGCAGATCTCGTAACGATGGCATGAATATCTCGTGGTGCAAGCCACATAAGAAAAGTATGGCTGCCTGAAGAACGGGTTTGCCGAGATATTCAGAATCTTGAAAATCGGGGTGCTGCGGCACAATGTGAAGCTGGAACTTTACCCCTACAACGTGGAATAAGTGTGAAATTGGGCATGTTTTGAGGGGTCTGCTGATGTCGGTTTTTGGTTCGATTTAGTCTTCGGTATTTTGGGATTTTAGGGGTACTCGGATGGCTGCGGCTGTTTTTTGGGTTTCCAAAGTTGAGGTAAAAAAGGAAGGGGGTCATGGACTATCGCCATAATTTATGTAAGTATAATTACAATATGCTATAGTTTTGGCGATTATAAGTATCGACCGATACCTTTATGCGGTGTGAAGTGATGTGTTATCGATACGTACAACAGAGTTCGATGAACTTCGGTAGTACGTATAAGAACGACTGTGGAGGTGCAAATAAAAAAATGGAAAATCCACACAAAACGATAAAATCACCACCATCACAAGACGCGTGGACGTTGGGATTGCGTTTAGTAGAATGGTGTTTTCCATATACGCCCCGTGTATGTGTGCTATAGAATTATGGATAGTGTACAGGTTGTAACAACCTGTGTATGCGCGCGGTGATGTGATAAAACCGCACAATAAATAGAACGGAGGATGATATGAACTTAAAAGGAATGACAGTATCCATCGTAACAGCAATGTTGATTGTAGCTATATTTGTCGCGATGATTAGTCCGGCGAGTGCTGGTGCTGTCAGCGCGGGCAGGATCATTACGGAAGGAAAGGGGTCATAAACCGTCATGAATTATGCAGTAGTTACAATATGCTATTATTTTGGCGATTATACGGACAGACCGATACCTTTATATAAGGTGGAGTAACTGAATGACAGTACATATTTCCCCAGGTTCGTTCGAGTCCGGAAGTATAACACACGAACAAAAAAATGGAGGTATGGGTAAAAACCATGAAATTTTCACGCGAATTGTGAAATCAGCATCCTCCGCACGGACAATGAAACGCGATCTGTGCGGGGATGTTTTCCATAATACGCTTCCCGCGTATATGCTGTATCGAACAATGAACAACACACGTAAACGGGTTACAAAACCCGTGGCTTTGCGCGGAGTAATTCGCGCGAGCAACAAACAAAGGAGAATACGAACATGAATACAAACATGAATACAAAGAAACTCGCCGAAAATCCAGAGACAAAGGGATTACTTACAGGGTTTGAAGCGGTGTTTGTAATTGCCGGGTTGCTTGCAGTTGCGTATCTGATCAGGAGGAGCTGATGGTTATTGGATTTCGAAAATGTCAAGTTCACTAATCAAACGCAAGACTTATATAGATAATAACACAGGAGGTAAACGTGCATGGACAATAGTACTAAAATGAGATACAATAGTACGAAAATGCGATTGGTTAAGGCAACCCTCTTCTCAGTGGACGATGAAGCCCCTGTGGTCACGAACGCGACCGCAACCCCCTCATCGATCGTTGCCATATAGCTGTCAGGATAAAGGAGAGAAAAATGAGGATAATGAAAAGAACTCGGACCCTAACAGTCATGTCGATGCTGTTTTTAATGTGCGCTATGCACACAGCAGGAGCAATGACTGTATATGTGAATGATACAAGTGGTGTTTATGGCGCCACTGTCGATATGCCGATAAACGTGTCGGGCGCACCAGAGGTTGGTGCCATGGATATCTCGTTAACATATAATTCAAGTGTGCTCACCGTGCTTGGAGCTGTTAATGGGAGCTTAACAGCAGGCGTATTGGTTATGGATGAGAATACTCTAACGAAGCCATACCCGAATAACTGGACTGATGCTAATTTCACCGATGAAGTGGACAATCAAACGGTCTGGGATTATGGTGCACTCGCCAACAACAATGCAACAAATGGCGTTGTGAATATCAGCATCATCAGTAGATATGGCTTCAATGGCACAGGACCAGTTGCTGTAGTTAGATTCGAGGTCATTGAATCTGGTGGAGCTGTCAGTCCATTGACCCTGAGCACGGTTGCTGCATATAATCTGAGTGCACCATATAATAACAGTGGATATATACCGGATACGGTAAATATCACGGATGGTTATGATCCGATATATA
>CBDAFH010000147.1:0-6203 GCA_965195165.1 uncultured ANME-2 cluster archaeon
ATTGCGGCAAGCCCGATCATGCATGATGCGGAATACGTGTTTCCGAGCGTGGTAACAGCGATCCCTGGATCGATCTGCTCGGAAGTGAAGCCGAGACTGGCTGCGACCCGCCGCGGGAACTTGCCGTTTGGCTGGTGGAACACGGCATAATCGTAATCTGTAGGCGTGGTACCAAGCTCTGTTAGCAGTCCACGCGCAGCCGATGTGATGTGTTTGAAGTATGCGGGCTCGCCAGTGAACCTGCCTCCGTGTTCGGGATATGGCATGCCTTCCCTGCGCCAGAAATCGGGCGTATCCGTGGTAAACGAGAACGTGCCCTCGATCTCTGCGACCAACTGATCCGGATCCCTGCCGATGATGTACGCAGCCCCGCCTGCGGCAGCGGTGTATTCGAGCGCATCCCCGGGCGCGCCCTGTGCGACATCAGCGCCGATGGCAAGCCCGAGATCGATCCTGCCGGATTCGACAAGACCCATACAGGCCTGGATTCCAGCGGTTCCGGCTTTACATGCGAACTCGAAGTCCGCGACCGTGAGATTGGGCGCTGCTCGAATCGCATCCGCCACGATGGTGCCTGTTGGCTTCACAGCATAAGGATGGCTCTCTGATCCGGTGTAGATGGCACCGATGCGTGACGGGTCGATACCGCCCCTATTGATCGCATTCCTGGCAGATTCCACTGCAATGGTCGCTGTATCCTCATCCATATCTGGCACCGACTTCTCCTGCACGCGAAGCCCTCCTATGATGCTCTGCACGTCCGCACCCCAGACCTTTGCGATCTCGGATACCTTGATTCGATAACGTGGTATGTACACCCCGTAACTTACGATTCCAACCGTCATTTGGCTCACCAGAATTAGTTGTACACAAGCGGTATTTAACGGTTCGGATTGCACGATTGAGACTTTTTAATTTTTTCTGGGTGGACTCTGATTATGGCGAAGAAGATTAACCACGAGGACATGGTCTGCGAAGCAGCGCCGAAGGCCAGGCACAGAGAGTTGTTGTTTTCCCTGCGTCCTCTGTGCTCTCTGTGGTTTCCAAAACCCAGGTTCCCAGAAGATAATAAAAAGTCTCGCACGATTCGTAAGCATCTTTGACAGATCTTCCCCGGCGTGGAACAGGTTTATTAGCTCCGGCTATTGATGTTCGCATCGCAACAGAGCAGTCACCATCATGACGGTCATCAACACCTCAAAACTTGACCGGGGGGAAGCACAGAGAGCCCTTTCAGCCGAACTCGACCGCCACCCCCTGATAATCCTCCTTGGTCCACAGGGAAGCGGCAAGACCACGCTTGCAATCGAACTCATCGACAGCCGGGTGGGCGCGATCTTCGAAGGCAGGGTCAGGAGTTCCCAGCCCGTGATACTGCTTCGGAGGGATGCAATGGATGCCATGCAGCAGGTGGTGGTCGAACACAGGAAACTACCAATCGAGGGATCGGATGGGGCTATATACGTGGACGTGAGCATGTATGACGCGCTGAAAGCCACGATTGAAGGCGTCTTCGATGTCATGGAGCTCGGGGAGGATGTGCTGGTCTCGCAGATAACAGAACTCACCGGTGGCGTTTTCGAGGTCAGTGTGATCGAGGTTGTTGCCGATTCTGACGATCTTTTGGAGCGGCGCATGAACCGGCACAAGGATGCTGCGGCAAGGCTTGAGACGCTTCTTCTAAAGGAGCAGCGCTTCGGGGTGGAGTCGAACATCTGGGGGATCCAGGGCGCGAGAGTCGGGGATATTATAAGCCGGGACTCAGTTAGCCCTTATCTTTCGGGTCAGATATCCCGGACCCCGGAGGACTTCAGCCGGGCGATACCGACGAAGGGACTAAGTCTTGAGGAATGCCTCCGGGAGATGATCGGTATCGCCAAAAACGAGAAGCTGGAGTCCGGTTTTCTCGTGCTGCACCGCGAGGGCGAGCAGCAGGCGATAAGCGACATCCTGGTCGGGAGCAGAAATTCCATAATCGGGGTCACGATGCTCGAACTCTATGTGGGCTACCGGCAGAGGCGGCGGAATCTACAGGATCGGCAGGTGTATGTGCCCGACATCGAGGGCACAGTGGAACTGATCCACTCCCACATGCAGGGCGACTTCCGGCTCTCAGACGCGGATCGCGGGGGTGCCGAACGCTTCGGGATCATCGTCTCGGTCGTGGAGCCGGACGGGGGGGTGGACTCCACAAACGATGCGAGGAGAGAAGAGTTAAGGCAGATACTGTGGTGGTGAGGTGTGGCTGGGGTATTATATAGGTGGATCGAAAGACTTAAAGAAAAAGAAGAGTGAAAAAGGGTATACGATGGTTTTAGAAAATTTAACAGAAGTTCCATCGACCGACCCGAGCAATCACCTCAGATTGAGGGACCGCGTCCACTCTGCGGACTTGTTCATAAATTCCGGTCACAAACTGATAACCCCTCCGAGATCAAAACGTTAAATACCAGTCGTAAGTAAGATAGCAACTCACACGCGTCAGGAGGATTCGAATGACAAATATGCTGGAAGTAAACAATATCGCAAAAGAGTACACCATCGGCACAGAAAAGAGTAGAGCGCTCGATGGAGTCAGTTTTAACGTAAATGAAGGCGAGATCGTAGGTCTGATAGGTCGAAGCGGCGGCGGGAAGAGCACGCTATTAAATATCATCCGTGGGTTTGAGGCATTTGACGAGGGAACGCTTAAACTGGATGGACTTCTGGTCAAGCCGGACTCTGATAAAGATGTTTTCTTAAAGCTCAAACAAATTACTGCGATACATCTTCAGCGGTCATTCGCGCTGTGGTCGGATTATGTGGTGAACGACGTCCTCCGGAAGATATACTCGCTTCGGATCGGTTACGAAGGTCTTCCGCCCAAAGACTTGCCTGAGTATGATGATCTGCTGGAAGAGGCGATGGGATACGTCAGGATGGTCGGGCTTCAAGATAAGGCAAAGCATGTCGATTATGTCCTGAGCGGTGGCGAGAAACAGCGGGTGATCATAGCGAGACAGCTTGCAAAGAAGCCAAAGATACTTCTGCTCGACGAACCCGCAACGATGGCGTGTCCTGCGACCAAACAAGAGATTCTTGACACGCTTAAGAAGGTGAACAGCGAGACCGGGCTTGCCATGCTCTGTGCATCACACCTTCCGGAGATTCACAGATACCTCGTGGACCGGCTGATATGGCTCGACGGCGGGAAAGTAATCCTCGAAGGCGATCCCGAATACGTGCTAAGCGAGTTTCTAAAAGAGATGCCTGATCCGATTCCGCTATCGAAACGTGAACCGGGCAAGAGCGAGATAGCCATAAAGGTGGAGGATGTTTCGCACAGGTTCTATCTCATATCAGTCGGTGGCGAGACGCTCAGGTTCAACTCGCTCAACTTCAACATCAACAAGGGCGAGATCACATCGATCATAGGTCCGAGTGGCGCAGGAAAAACAATCCTCTGGAAGATGCTGTGCGGTTTCCTGTTTCCGAAGGAGGGGAAGGTGCTTTACAAGCAAGATGACGAGTGGGTGAACATGAGCCAGTACCACAAGAATAGGATGGAGGTTCGAAGGCGGATCGGGCTCATGTTCCAGGAGTTCGCGCTAAGCCCACACGAGACGATCGTAGACCAGCTCGCATTCAAACTTGGTGTTAAGGGTCAGAACGTGATACAGGAGGCGCAAGAACGGGCAGAAGAACTTGGCATAAGTGAGAATGTACTTGATACGCTCTACCAGATTGTGGATATGCCAGAGACCGATGCAAGGGACAAACTTGAAGCGCTCGGGTTCTCTCCAGATATCTTTGGCGTGCTATTCCCGCGTTTCCCGCGCACAGAGACCATAAAATACGCTGAATCGGTCTTCGGTGCGCTCGATCTCTCGATGGACGTGCTGGACAAGTACCCGCAGGAGTTGTCAGGCGGCGAGAAGGTGCGGGCGATGCTCGCGATCACGCTTGCGCCACAGCCGGACATCCTGCTGCTTGACGAGCCGTTTGGGGATCTCGACCCGATAACTCTTCGAGATATCACCAACTCGCTAAAAAGGATCAACGCCGAGTTCGGGACAACGATCGTCCTGATCAGCCACCACCTCGATTTCGTGAGGGAGGTATCCCACCATACGATCCTGATCGATGACGGTGAGTTTATCATGGAAGGAGAGCCTGACGTAGTCTGCGATGAACTGGTCAAGTGTTCGGGCGCTGTGTACCTGCAGTGAAGTGTGGGTGAAGGTGCAGTGATCCGAACGCTTCATCGCCGCGGACGCCAGCGGCGACGGGCAGGTCACTGCCCTCGTCGCTCATGATCCTGCAAGGCTGGCTGGGTGACCCCCCCCAATCACCGGAAAACTATTAATACTTTGAAGAAAGTTAGAAGAAAGCTGAAATAAGGTGATATTATGGTCTTTCACGTAATGCTAATCCCAACTCTGGGCTGTCCTTCCAATTGCAGTTACTGCTGGAGTTCCGAAGAAGATTCTCCGATAATGACCATCGAGACCATCAAGGAAGTGGTTACATGGCTAAAAGATTTTCGAGATGATCAGGTCACATTCACCTTCCATGGCGGGGAGCCGCTCCTTGCCGGCGCGGAGTTTTACCGGGAAGCGTTGCCATTGCTGGCAGAAGGCGCAAGTCATCTGAAACCGGCTTTTGCCTTGCAGACCAATCTCTGGAAGATGACCCCTGAATTAGCCAAGATCCTGGCTGCGTACAATATCCCGATCGGTTCCAGTCTGGATGGTCCAAAGGAACTTAACGACCTGCAGAGAGGTGAGGGATACTACGATAAGACCATGCGGGGCTATGAAATTGCCCGTGATAACGGTCTTGATGTGAGATTCATCTGCACCTTCACAGCACAATCTGTAAAGTTTAAAGAGGAGATCTTCAATTTTTTCCTGGAGAATGGCTTAACTCTTAAATTGCATCCCGCACTACCATCGTTACGTTCCGAAAGCTCTGATGAATGGGTACTTGATTCGGAAGAGTACGGGAACTTGTTGATTTTCCTTCTGGATAAATATCTGGAAAATATGGATAAAATTGAAGTTATGAATATCGACCACCTGTGCAAAGGTGTGTTCACACGCAGGGGCACGGTCTGCACCTACGTGGATTGCATGGATAGTACCTTTGCGGTGGGACCTGATGGAAGCATATACCCCTGCTATCGCTTCGTGGGCATGCCCGAATATGTGATGGGCAGTGTCTATGACCACCCCAGCATGGACGATCTTTCCAGATCCGACGCATGGGCGCTTATGCACCAGTTCAAGGACTATGTGGATGAGGAATGCAAGGGCTGTGCCTACATCGACTTTTGTCGAGGTGGATGCCCTTACAATGCTATAGTGCCTAACAACGGTGAAGTAAAGGGCGTAGACCCCCATTGCACCGCTTATAAGATGATATTCAAAGAAATAACCGACCGTATCAATCAGGATTTTATGGGGTCCCCTAATATGGCGATGAACCCCTTCCAATCAGAACCCACGAAGGATGCAAAGCCAGGAATAATGTCATTAATATTTCGCATGATGTGAACGTTAATAAGGTATATTAATCCGCATCAGTTTTTTGTAATTTCGGAAGTGTCTGCGATGAACGTGTGTGACCGTCCTTAAATACGCGGTTCAGAAACTCCTCCTGCCCGAGCCCCTGCCTGCGCGCCATCCTGCCAAGCGCATTCTGGACGCCTGTGCCGTACTGCGCTGCCTTCTTTGGCGCCCATGCCAGTCTGTGCGGGAGGTACTGCTCAGAAACTCTCCGAAGGATGTACTTTCTCTTATACCCGCCCGCATCCTTCCGCATCTTGAGTCGGGCATCGATACCGCATGCGATATCCACCACATCGCTGTTGCAGATCGGCAGGCAGAGTTCCACGCCGCACAGGTCTGCAACTGAAACGTCCCGCCCGATCTGGGCAGGGAGTGCGAGCACATCCTTCTCGAGTTCGATGCCGAGCACCTCGTCATCGAACGCCTGCTCGTAACGCTTGTATCCTGCAAAGAGTTCGTCTGCGCCCTGCCCTGTCAGCAACAACCCGGTTCCATGCTCATGCGCACACCTTGACACGAGATACATGCATATTCCGATCCCGGATGCAACCGGGCTCGTGGTTTTTATCGCATGAAGCACCTGCGGGATCGCTGATTCGATATCCGCTTCGGTGCACTCGCATATCCGCAGCCGATCCTCCATCCCGAGCAGTG
>CBDAFH010000148.1:0-9178 GCA_965195165.1 uncultured ANME-2 cluster archaeon
AAGCACACATACATCAAAAAGTCGGGCGAGACGATCGTTCCGATGTGCAATGTCCAGACAACGCCCGGAGACCTGACCGAGCGCGGCTGCACCTACGCAGGATGCATGGGTGTGGTTGGAGGACCTGTCAAGGATGTGATACACCTCATCCATGGACCAGTCGGCTGCGCCTTCTACACATGGGGTGGAGGTCGCAGACAGAACTTGTCAGACAACACCGAGTTTCACGGGAAGTACTGCTTCTCAACCTCGATGCAGGAGTCAAACGTCATCTTCGGCGGCGAGAAGAAGCTGTACAACGCGATCCTCGAAGCTTATGAGCGGTTTCCCGCGGTGAATGGCGTGTTTGTCTATGCGACATGCGTGATAGGGCTCATCGGAGACGACATAAACACAGTCTGTAAGAACGCAGCAAAAGAGATCGGAGTCCCGGTGATTCCGTTTAGTTGTGAGGGCTTCAGAGGCGTCAGCCAGTCGCTCGGGCACCACATCGCAAACGACGTAATCTTCGAGATGATCGTCGGCACAAAGGAGCCTGACGAGGTCACCCCGTATGATATTAACATCATCGGGGACTACAACATCCAGGGCGACCTCTGGATCATCGAACCGCTCTTTAAGGCGATGGGGCTCCGGATTCTCTGCACGTTCACAGGGAACGCATCGATCAATGATCTTGCAATGGCGCACAGAGCGAAGCTGAATGTCATGCACTGCCAGAGGTCAACCCCGTATATCTGCCAGCATATGGAGGAGAAATACGAAATTCCATACATGCCGGTCTCCCTGTTCGGAATCGAGCAGACATCAAAGGCGCTTCGTGATGTAGCAGCATTCTTTGGTCTTGAGGATAAGGCAGAGGAGGTCATAGAGAGTGAGGTTGCAAAGATACTGCCTGAAATAGAGTATTACAAAGAACAACTCCATGGAAAACGAGTCTTCATCTACCAGGGTGCACCGCGTGCGTGGCACTGGATCAAACTGATGGAGGAACTCGGAATGGAGGTAGTAGGCGCTGCAACGACGTTCGGGCACACCGATGACTATGAGAAGATAATCGAGCGGATCGGCGATGGCGCTCTGGTGATCGACAACCCCAACTCAGTGGAACTGCGGGAGATCCTCATCGGATACAAGCCCGACCTCTTCATCTCGGGACTCAAGGAAAAGTTCCTTGCATACAAACTCGGGGTGCCGTTTGTCAACGGTCACTCGTACGAGAGAGGACCGTACGCTGTATACAGCGGATTTCTGAAGTTCGCAAAGGACATACACACGACGATCAACCATCCGGCATGGAAATTAATCGAGGGAAGAGCATGACTCAGGCAACAGCGAAAGCGAAAACAGAGACAAAAACAAAGAAAAAGGCAAAGGCAGAGGTAAAGAGATCGGTCACGATCAATCCAGGAACGATATGCCAGCCGATCGGTGCGATGCAGGCGGTGCTCGGCGTACACGGTGCAATCTCGCTCGTGCACGGATCGCAGGGCTGCGCAGCCTATCCGATGCGGATGTTCAACCGACACTTCCAGGAGCCAGTCGAGATCGCATTAAGTTCGCTTGGCGAGGACGCTGCGGTCTTTGGCGGAGCAGACAACCTCATCAAAGGAGTACACGCGCTTGTGGCAAGAAGGCAGCCGGAACTGATCGCAGTTCTCACAACCTGCCTCTCAGAGACGATCGGGGATGATGTCAATGGAATCCTCCGAAAGATCGATCTGCCTTCCACACTGGTCCCTGTGCACACGCCAAGCTACGTCGGTTCTCATGTCACAGGATACGACAACGCAGTGAAAGCACTGGTGACACATCTCGCAGAGCAGACCGGACCCAACAGCAAGATCAATATCGCTGTTGGACTCTTAAACCCGGGAGATATCAGGGAACTCAAAGGTATGCTTGCTGCAATGAGGGTAAAAGCGATCATCTTAACAGACATCTCAGAGACGCTTGATGCTCCACTGATACTGCCGAGACCGCGGTTTCCAAACGGCGGGACAACGCTTGCCGAGATTGCTGACACAGCAAACTCGATTGGATCGATTGCTCTCTGCAAACACGCAGGCGGAGCGGCTGCAAAGTATCTTGCAAGTAAACACAAGGTGCCGATGATCTCGGGTTCATGCCCGATTGGTGTTGCCAACACCGACGCGTTCCTCGAGAACGTGAGTCACCTCACGGGAAGACCGATTTCGGATGAACTACGAAAGGAGAGGGGACGGCTCATCGATGCAATGATCGATGTGCAGTTCAAGATCGCACAGAAGAAGGTTGCGATCCACGCAGACCCGGACGTTGCATCCGGCATGGCACGATTTCTGCATGAACTCGGGATGGAGCCAGCAATCATTGCGACCGGAACCGAGAGCAAGGAGTTTGTTGCGGATGTGCAGGCGGTCGCAAGCCAGACCGGGCATGAGATCAAGATCATCTCGGGATGCGACCTCTACGAGCTGCATGAGGCAGTGAAAGCGGTTGGCGTCGATCTGCTGATGGGAAACTCGCAAGCGGCATACATCGGAGACGACGAGAAGATCGCTTTCGCGAGGATCGGATTTCCTGTCTTTGACCGGGTTGGCTACCAGCGAAGAGCGATCATCGGGTACGGCGGCGGGATCAATCTTGTCGATCGGATCACCAACGCGATTCTGGATCATGCGGATTCGGCGTGAATGCATGGCACTGTTCGGGATGAGAGATGGGCTCATCCTGGCGGTGCTTTGTGGTGGGTTCGTATTTTTATAAAACATATACCAATATATTTTCATAAGGCTTATGTGGGATGTACTCCCGGTTAAAGTATATGGCATGCAGAGAACTGTGCAAGGCGTTTACACATCTTAAAGAATGGTGCACAAGATTGGCATCTGGGCACCACTATGTTTTCATGGATCGGTCGGGCACGGGTGAGAGGTTGTGGAGAGATACATGCGAAAACGCGGGCGTACAGGCATTGGACTTAAGTCCGGGGTTTAGTGACTTTGGGTTTTCATTTCATAAAGCACGGAGTGTAATCAAATAAAGGAATCTATGGAGTCACCTATGGAAGGATTTATAAAAAATAAAGTTTATTCTAATTTTATGAAAGATTGGAAGACATTGTATAAAGAAAAGGGAATAGTACAAAAGGAACCTTCAAAAAAAGTATTGGAAGCTATCAAATTTTTTAAGGGAAAAAGGATCAAAAAAATTCTTGATTTAGGCTGTGGCACTGGAAGGCATACAACACTTTTGGTGAAAGAAAATTTTGAAGTATATGGTTGTGATAATTCTGGAGATGCTTTGAAGATTATTAAAGAAATTTTGGTTGATAATGAATTTAGATTATGTGATATGACTAAACTTCTATATGATGATGAGTATTTTGATGGAATTATATGTTATCAAGTGATACAACATGGCAAAATTGCGGATATAAAAAAATCAATCTCTGAAATGTATCGTGTATTGAAGAAAGGAGGGTATTTATTTTTAGTGGTGATATCAACAAAACACCCAAAATTTCAAACGGGTGAAGAAATAGAACCAAATACTAAAATTAATACTGATGATATTGATGGATATATGCCACATCACTTTTTTTCTGAATTAGAAATGAAGGAGTTTTTTAATAAGTATGAGATAATTAAATTAAATCATTTTGAGGGACAAAGTGAAATAAATCCTTCGGGTAGAATGGCTTCCTGGGAACTATACGCAAGTCGAGAACAGTTGGATAGCGACTCCTATACAACAGACAGACAAAGAAACCACCATGGTGATGAGAACGATTGAGATCAGGGAGATCAAATACGAAGTGGACAAAGAGCGAAGAGGGAGTGTAATATCCCGGCTCCAGGAACTATGCAGAGACCAACTCGACATATTCACAGAAGGGAATTTTGTTGGTGTCCGGGGCGATCTGCATAACTATAAAAGAAGAAATAGAATATTATGGATAATGAGTGGTGGCAAACATGGGAAGGATTTACCGACCGGTTGAGGTTGAATATGGCAATAGGAAAGTCACGACTGTCGCAATTATAGATACTGGTGCTGATGGAAACTGTAATCAGTGAACGGTTGGTAGGTAAAGTTAATTTTGACTTATACGGTGCTTTCAAGGCGATTTGCGCGTCAGACACCATATTGGAAGGAAAATATGCTGATGTAACGATCAGGAAACAGTGGAGCGGGTTTGAGATCATAATGACTGTTGGCGTTTCTGATAAGCCGTTTGGGGCGGATGACCTCGATGATGGGGGCGTTTGCGCAAGATCGGGGGTCGATTTCTTGCAAGAAACAGAAATGCCTCTTGATTTTGGTTATTGACACATCGAATGATTGTGTGTGCAGGTAAACACCTATCAAAAATATTCATAGCCAGCCAACCCCCATAACCTTATGATTCACATCCACATAGATTTAGGCGACCATCAGACACAGCAGAGGTCTTGAACATGCAGGTCAAAAAAACCATAACCCACCCGAAAGAACTGGAGAAGTGAGGTGGAAGACCATCTTATATACTCCTATTACTCAAATATGATGTTGTTACAGGTAAAATCAAGGTGGCGTAATGGAAGAATCAAATCGAATTGAACTCAAAAGAGAACTTACAGATTCTCTTGAAAAAGCAGTTATTGCTTTTCTCAATTACCGCGAAGGCGGTCATATTTATATTGGAGTTGACGATGCTACTGGCACTGTGGTGGGAGTGCCCGATTCTGATTTGGTTCAACTTAAAATTAAAGATCGTATCAAAAACAATATCATGCCCTCTACGCTGGGTCTCTTCGATGTCATTGCTGAACAACATGATGGTAGAGAGATCATCAAAATCACCGTTGCCAGCGGTTCTGAAAAACCCTATTACTTGAAAAAACAGGGCATGTCCGAACGAGGTTGTTTTATTCGGATTGGCAGTGCATCAGAACCGATGTCGGTACGCATGATTGAGGATCTCTTTTCTAAAAGGATCCGTAATTCCATCGGGACGATAAAGTCTCGCAAGAAAGATCTCACCTTTGAGCAGCTAAAAATCTATTACGGCGAGACACCTTTAAAACTAAACGACAAATTTGCCCATAATCTGGAACTGCTTACCGAAGAATGTGAGTTCAACTATGCCGCTTATCTGCTATCTGATTCAAATGGTCTTTCCATAAAGGTTGCCAAATATGCAAGCCTTGACCGTGTTGATCTGATCGAAAACGAGGAGTACGGCTACTGCTCTCTTATCAAGGTAACCAAACAGGTTTTGGATAAACTGGCGATCGAGAACAAAACCTTTGCCAAAATTACCCCCAAAAAACGGCAGGAACGCAAACTGATTGACCCTGTTGCACTTCGTGAAGCGGTCATCAATGCAATAATCCACAACAACTACACCAATGAAATACCACCCAAGTTTGAACTCTTCCCAAACCGATTGGAGATAACTTCCGCAGGTGGACTTCCACCGGAATTCGATGAAGATGAATTCTTTATGGGGTACTCGGTTCCGCGCAACAAAGAACTGATGCGGGTTTTTAAAGACCTTGAAATGGTTGAATACCTTGGATCCGGGGTACCGCGCATTTTGCGGAAATATTCCCGCTCAATTTTCACATTTACTCCAAACTTTGTCCGCATCATTTTTCCCTTTGAGAAGAGCCTCGATGGTGGTCAGACTACTTTAACCGACCAAGCTACCGACCAAGCTACCGACCAAGATGATAGGTTAGAACGTGTGCTTCAATTCTGCACAGTACCCAGAAGTAGAATGGAAATTCAAGAGTTTCTGGGTCTAAAGCACCGCCGCTCATTTAAAGAAACCGTTTTGCAACCTCTCCTTGAGTCTGGTATGCTAATTCAAACCATCCCTGGTAAGCCATCCAGTCCCAAACAACGCTATATCACACGCAGTGAACACGAGGGGGATGAATCATGAACGAACTACACCTGCAAGATATGTTTTTGATTCCGTTTTTTAGAGAAGGTCTTGACTACCGCGAGGTAAAAGCCAATACGGTAACAAACTCACCGTACAGGAGTTTATCTTCCAGACCGAGCTGAACAAAAAGTCGTATGAAACCTTGCTGAAAAAATACGGTGGAGATAAGAACAAATTGAAATTTGACAATACCAATCAAATTGCCATTATAGCCAACTTCATATAAAATCCTATAATCTCCAACCCTTGCCCCAAACAGTTTTTCACTAGTTCTGTGTGTGCATCGATTCCTGTAATTTTTATTAATCCAACTAAATAAAGTTTATTCGCTCTACAATAAGCATAAACATTGCAGAATCACGATTTTAATCGATTAACACAGACCAAAAGGCATATTCCCCATACCATAAATCTTATATAGTATAGCATCGACAGTAACTTACCGGCTTCTAACAGATGGGACGGAAGAACGGTCACAAAACAGGTGTATCAATGAAAGATCGAACACACTCACTGGTAAGTATCATCGGCATGGGACTCCTCATCCTGACCATCCTCGCCACAGGATGCACCCAGAAAGATGACACCCGAAGCATCGGGATGGCTGTGGAGTTTAACGACCACGCCGCATGTGCTTACGTGGCAAAGGAGAACGGCTGGTACGAGGACGAGGGGATCAACCTCACCACCTACGAGAGCTATGCCACCGGGATGCGACTTACCAGTGCGCTTGCAAGAGGGGATATTGAGGTTGCGTATATCTGCCTCTCCCCTGCCATACTTGCTTATGCAAGAGGCGTTCCTGTGGTGATCGTTTCCGGAACCCACAAACATGGTTACGGCCTGGTTGCAAGCCCTGGTATCACCAATATCTCTGACCTGAATGGTGCGACCATCGGCTGCGTGCGAGAAGGCGGCATGGTGGATCTCCTTTTAAACCGCATGATTCAGGAATACGACCTCAAGGACGTACGGATCCAGCGCATGGAGCCACTTAAGCAGGTGATCGCCCTTGAAACGGGAAGGGTCGATGCTGCATTCCTGCCAGAGCATCATGCAACCGTCGCTGAGTCTAAAGGCTTTACGATGCTCATCACAAGCCATGAACTGTGGCATGAGATGCAGGGCAGTGTCCTGATCGTCAAGAGGGAACTGATCGAGGAAGATCCTGAAACCGTGAGAAGTCTGGTTCGGGTGACAGAGAGGGCAACTACATGGGTGAACGAGAATCCGGATGATGCTGCAAGGATTCTTGCAGAGGAACTGGAGAGCGATCCCGAGATCATCAGACGATCGATGGACCGGCTGAATTACACCACAGAGATCGATCCGGGTTCTGTTCAGGAAGTGATCGACTTCATGGCAGAACTTGGATATATTGATGAAGGTATCAGAGCAGAGGATATGCTGGATACAGAGTTCCTGTCGGAGGATGTATGAGAATCCGGAATATACTGGATGGATGTATACCGATCATCGTATTCGCCCTGATCTGGGAATTTATCGCCCGAATGCATCTGGTTCCCGAATACATCTTCCCATCATTCTCTGCTGTGATGGGGGAGTTTTATCACCTGACGGTCAGCGGAGTCTTGATCGATAATCTTGCAAGCAGTCTGTTCCGGGTGCTGGCAGGGTTCTTTCTGGGCTCTGCGGCAGGTATCATGATGGGGACTGTTATGGGCTGCAAGGAGATCATAAACAGGTCGTTTCACCCGATATTCAGCTTGCTCTATCCGATACCAACGCTTGGATGGGCACCGCTTCTGATGATCTGGATCGGAATAAACGAGATGCTGCCAATCGTACTGATATTCCTGTGCTCGTTCTTTCCTGTACTCTATAACACGATCACAGGCATCAGGAGTGTCGGTAGCGATGTCATCAACGCAGCAAGAACGCTTGGAGCGTCTGATCGAAAGATCCTGACAACAGTCATCCTGCCGCTTGCCGTCCCAAACATCTTTACCGGGCTTCGGCTTGAGGCAGGCATGGCATGGAGGGTTGTGATCGCTGCTGAGATGGTTGCGATCCCGACAGGTATCGGTGCGCTGTTGATCAGGTCGGAGAGTCTGCTGCGGGTGGATGTGATCATCGTCTGTCTGATGGTGCTCTCTGTGATGTGTCTTGCCTTTGAGCGGATATTTCAGTATATCGAGACGAGACTGACAAAGGAGTGGAGATAGGAGGTAAGGTTATGCCGGATATCGAATTAAAGAATATTAGAAATTATGTATTTAATGATCTGAATATGGAGATATGTGACGAGGAATTACTGGTCGTAACCGGTCCGAACGGGGCAGGAAAATCAACACTGCTTGCGACCATCGCAGGACTCGTGAACTACGATGGAACTGTCCTCTTCGACGGAGTGACGGTTGACAGGATACCGACAAACGAGCGGAAGATCGGGTATCTCTTCCAGAATCTCGCACTATTTCCGCATCTCAACGTCGCATCCAACATCGGATACGGGATGGTAGTGAAAGGAGATGGAAAGACCGAGATCGCACAAAACGTGGATGAACTCCTCCGGCTGACGAATATTGAACATCTGAGGGATCGCTATCCAAAGAACCTGAGCGGCGGAGAGCGGCAGCGGGTGGCACTGGCACGGGCACTTGCGGTGTCGCCGGAGGTACTGCTCCTTGATGAGCCGTTCAACAGCATGGACAATGGTATGTGCCAGTGCATGAGAAAAGAGATCAGGAAGATACAGAAGAACCTTGGGATCACAACGGTTCTTGTCACGCATAATCCGGAAGAGGCGGAAGAGATGGGCGACCGGATCATAACGATTGCCGGTGGTAAAATCCGGGAGACGGGAACACAATGTTTTTGCGGTTCACAGAACACACATATCGCACAGAACCCACATAACACACATAACACACAGAACTGCCCCGACTGCACGATCGACTGCTACTGCAAGAGATGATAACGATGTACACAACGATACGAGAGAAATTCGAGAAGATTGTGGCAGATAATGGCCTGTCAGAAGAAGCTGTGACCGTAAGGGCAAAAACCCTGACACCGGAAGAGGCGATAGGAAACCCCGAGGGCGACGACTTCCCGATACTGAAAGGGAAGGAGCGGATGATGCAGGCAGAGTTTTCGGGCAGCTTCGGACAGGCATTCACAGACATGTACGGCGATTTTGAGGGGACGCTTCAGGATGTCCTCGCTATGGAACTTGGCAACAACTACAGACGGGCGATCTTTGTTGCAACACTGAATGCGGTGATGCGAAATCTCGGG
>CBDAFH010000149.1:0-2947 GCA_965195165.1 uncultured ANME-2 cluster archaeon
TGATCACGCCAGAAGTGGCTGCGCAGCTGGCAGAGGCGGATATCAGGTATGTCGGGGTTAGCGTGGATGCAGCCAATGCAGAGATGCACGATTCATTCCGCGGCGTAAAAGGGGCTTTTGACCTCGCGATGGAAGGGATAAAGAACGCGAATGAAGCAGGACTGAAAACTGGGCTCCGTATCACTATACACAAGGAAAACTGGCAGGAAGTTCCGAAACTGCTCGATCTCTGCGTCGAGAAAGGGATAGACCGGTTTTGCCTCTACCACCTCGTGCCGACCGGGCGCGGTAAAGATATCATGGAGATGGATGTCACGAAGGAGCAGCGGACGCAGGTGCTCAAACATCTTTATGACATGGCAATCGAACTTCGGGACAAGGAGATCGAGATATTGACGACGGATTCTCCGATGGATGGTGTATACATCCTTGAACGCCTGAAACTGGAGGATCCAGAGCGGTTCGATAAGGTTAGGGAACTTCTGACGATTTCAGGCGGCTGCTCGATCGGAAACAAGGTTGCTAATGTGGATTATCTCGGAAATGTGAATCCGTGCCATTTTACACCGCAGATGACGGTTGGTAATGTCAGAGAGCGTCCGTTTAATGAGATATGGAACGAATGTCCGGGAACACAACTGCTCGAGATCAGGGAGCGGAGGATGACGCTTGCGGGCACGTGCGGACGGTGTGATTATCTGGATGTCTGCGGAGGATGCCGCCAGAAGGCGTATTTCTACGGGGGCGATTTCTATGGCGGAGATCCGACCTGCATCTACGATCCTGACAAGAAACAGCTGGAATACGAGTTATTTTAGAGGTTCTGGCGATGCCGGATTGATCACAGTCAAAGACGGCTGGGTCAATCCTGTTCCGGAACATAGCGCATTTTGCGCCTGATCTCTCGCAGAGTCTCCCGGTGCAGTGCTGCAATCAGGTTCGCGATCAAGCCAAAGATGAATAGTTGGATTCCGATGATGATGAGGAGCGTCGAAAGAATCGTGAGCGGGACATGCGTGATACTATGTAGCCATTCATTCACCACATAGATGCCGATTCCGACACCGAAAAGCATGAAGATCGCTCCGAACGCTCCGAAGTAGGACATCGGATTGTACAGTTTCGCAAGTTTGTATATGGTCATTCCGATCCTTGCCCCATCCTTTAAGGGGTTCAGTTTCGTTGGTGCGCCCTTGCGCCTTGGTAGATATGTAATCGGAACCTCCACAATCCTTAAATCCTTCTTGACACATTCGACCGTGATTTCGGTCTCGATCTCAAAGCCGGTTTTGTTCAGTTCAATCCCTTTATATGCTTTCTTATCAAAAGCACGGTAACCAGACAGGATATCATTGAGCCAGCCCCCGTAGATGATGCCGAACATCTTGTTCAGAAGCTTGTTCCCCACCAGATTCAGTCTTGTGAACGCTTCCTGCGAGAAATTGGCGAACCTGTTCCCGATGACGTGATCCGCCTCGCCACGGAGTACCGGCGCAAGCACCACGTCGATCTCACCTGGCAGGTATGTGCCATCGCCATCGATCATCACCAGGTATTCGCTTTCGATAGTGGCAAATGCCTGCTGGATTGCCTGCCCCTTCCCTTTTCCGGTCTGGGTGATAACTTCTGCGCCCGCGCCCGCAGCGAGTTCGCGGGTATCGTCAGTGCTATGCCCATCGATCACCAGCACCTGATAGCCGTCTGCCAGAAATTTCGTTACGATGCCCGCGATCGTCTCTGCCTCGTTAAGTGTAGGTACGAGCACGCAGACATCGTTTTTCATGTTACGTTATCTCTATCCGGGTCCTGGCATCCCCTGTTCGCTTGAGCTCGACCTCGAGAACACCGTTAAGGTAGCTTGCAGTGGCGCCCGATGGATCAACGCGTGCCGGAAGTTCGATCGTCTCTACAAACTCACGTTCTTCGATGAGCACCTGTATCCTGAGCGTGTTTTCGGTGGCATCCATCGAGATGTGTTCTTTGTCGATGCCGGGCAGTTCAGCAACCACCTGCACGCAATCATCGGTTTCGAAGAGTTCAAGCAATGGTTTGTGCCCCTCAGGAACCTGATCATCGATCACCGGGCGGCTTCCGAACTCAAAAATCTCGGGCGCCTCCCCGGGGCGCTTGGTTACGGAAAATCCATACACCATCGGGACAGTATCGCCAATCTCGTCGATACGATCGATCAGATCATCGAGCATATCCTCGAAGATGTCGAAATCGATGGGTGCATCGTCATAACTTTTTCTTTTTCTCATGATGCTGTTCCTCACGACATCTTTGGTTGCTAACATAAAAAAGTTATTGTTTGACCGGGCTTTGGGACAATGTTATTCGACCGTCGACCCTGCCACGTCATGTCAACCCTCTGCAGGAGCCAGTCTCCCACTCCCGCCTCGCCTTCACATCAGAGAGCATCGGCATGATCCGGTTGATCCTCTCCCGCGCCCGCTTTAGCAGAGCAGGATCGATGACAGGCATCGCAGGCGCTGGCGCCGCCTCACTCCCCGGCGCTGGTGCAACTATCACATGTGATCGATCCGGGCGCATCCGCTTCCCGGAGGCGATGCTCTCAATCCCACGCCTCCACTCTTCGCTCCACGCGGTATTGCATAGAGGCGTGTGCACGACGCTGGTTCGATCGACAGCGATCGCATCGAGCCAGCACGCGCGTTCACATGCGCCGCAGAATGTGCACCTATCGGTCGAGACTTCGATCTTCTTATCCTTTGGAATGTACCATG
Organism: uncultured ANME-2 cluster archaeon; assembly: GCA_965195165.1. GTDB lineage: Archaea > Halobacteriota > Methanosarcinia > Methanosarcinales > Methanogasteraceae > Methanogaster_A. The sequence continues at coordinate 2,748 of CBDAFH010000149.1, forward strand.
CATTCGCGGGGCAGACATTGAAGCACGCATGGCAGCCGAGAGGATCGCATCTCGTGAGGTGGTTCTCAATCAGCCGAATCTCGCCTTTGAACGGCTTGAAAATGTCGATTGCACCATAAGGACAGACGCTTTTGCACCAGCCGCACGCAACGCAGTTGTCGTTGACCGAGAGCGTGCCTGATACGTTGGGCGCAGACACC
>CBDAFH010000150.1:0-20274 GCA_965195165.1 uncultured ANME-2 cluster archaeon
GATATGCGGGAGAAATACACCGCATACATCGCTGATTTCTTAAGATCGCAGAAACTGGACAAGCTTCTTGCGGATTTCTATTCGCAGCCAGAGCACAGGTTCATCCATAACGCGATGAATGGCGTTGCAAGGGGCTATATCACAGAGATATTCGGAAAACTCAGGGTTCCCGCGGAATCCGTCTTTCCGATGGATTCAGGGAAGGACGATCTGTTAGGTCTCCGATTCTATGCCAATCCTGAGGAGCAGTGGCTTCTCCCGACTGCGGATCGATTGGAACGGATCGGTGCACTCTTTGAGTGCGCAAACGATACGGATGGCGACAGGTGCGGCGGAATCCTTGACCGGGACGGATTTATCAACCTTAACAAACTCCTTGCCATGATCTGCGATTTCGTGATCAGGGGGCTTGGCTGGGAGAACCATATCGTGATACGGACAGGAACCACGTCCACTGCAATCGATGACGTGGTGCGGACGCTATCCGAGGACGGCGGATACGATATACCGACGCCGGAATGGGATCAGGTCAATTCGCTGATCCGGCATCCGTTTTACAGCGTCAGGAGGGTTACTGGTAACATTGAATACGCGCTCAGTTTGCAACGGTTCCCGTGCATCGATACCGAGGTCGGCTTCAAGTACATCTCTGCTGCGATGAAAAAATACGATCTGCCGGCAGCGGTTGCAGGCGAGGAGAGCGGCGGTTTCACGATCAAGCGGTTCCCTGACAAGGACGGGATCATCGGGATATGCATGATCGCGTCCATGATCGCATGGCACGGAAAGCCACCTGGCGAGATATGGCGGGCACATACGAAAAGGTATGGCGAAAAATACGACGAACGACTCGATATCTGGGCTCCGAACAATCCGAAGGAGAAGATCATTAATTCATGGCTCGATGACCCGCCAGAGTCGATCGCAGGGCAGGACGTTCTCTGGGCGGGCGGCACATACCATGACAAGGTCGAGTTCGTGCTGCAGGATCCGGGCGGGGTGACAATATCCCGCCTCCTTGTGCGGGCTAGCGGAACTGAGGAGATAAACCGGATATACATCGAAAGCAGCGATGAACAGGTCTTGCGTGCCATCAGGCAGGCTGCGCTCGACCGGCTCAACGAGTTGATCATCGAGGATGTCGGGAATGCTGCGAATCATCACGATCTTGCAGGCATGGTCGCCTCCACTGGCATGACGTTTATGACAGAATCTGGCCGGGCGCGGTATTTCGATGCGGTCAGGGCGAGGATGGACGCGCTTGCTGCGGAGGAGGGCGTTGATCCGGTCACGATCTACAGGCGGGTGCTTCACCTGCTGACGCTTGGTATAGACCGGGACGTTAATGTGCGGCATGTTGCATGGGGTGTTGACATCGGGGCAGAGTATTATCAGAGGATATTTGGGCAGGATTGATAATGCGTGCAAGAAATTCTCATACTTACGCATCGGTGCCGGAGGCATTACCATGAGAATCGTAATACCATTCAAAAAAGAGAACGCCAAATCCCGCCTCTCTGGCGTGCTAACACCAGATGAGCGCGACCTGCTTGCGATTGCGATGCTTCATGATGTGCTCGATGCAATCGACGGCTTCGCGGTCGATATCCTCACGCCATCGGTCTTCAACGACGCGCGCATCGATCCGCACATCCTGCTCAGCGAATCAGGATTAAACGATGCACTAAACGAGTATCTCTCCAAGGTGGCAGAGTACGGATGCGATCCTGTCATGATCGTGATGGCGGACCTGCCGCTCCTGAAGAGCCGGCACGTACAAGAGATTGCGGATTCGGACGCCGATCTGGTGATCGCACCCGGCAAGGGCGGAGGGACCAATGTCATCTCAATCAAAGACCCGTCCCGGTTCAGCACGGATTACTACGGCACGAGTTTCCTTGATCACCTCAGGATCGCACACGACAACAGTCTCTCAGTCGAAGTCTATGACTCGTTTGCAGCAGCGACCGACATCGATGAACCAGACGATCTCGTGGAACTGCTGATACATGGAACAGGAGAAGCTGCGCGTACGCTTGCTGATGATATTGGATTTGTTGTTGCGGTGCGCGGTGGCAGGGCAGAGGTTGAGCGATCCCCGCATTCCCAACATACTCAATAATATCAAACCTTAAGCCTCGGGCGAGATTTGAACTCGCGACCTAGTGATTACAAATCACTCGCTCTGCCAGCTGAGCCACCGAGGCGTTGCGCATTATGCAGGGATGAACTTGGTGCCATAGTATATGATGCCAGCGGCACCATCTTCACCGAGTTTCCTGAATATCGGTTTCACACGCATCCCGATTGCGATCGCATCATTGTCGCAGACCACCTGTCCGGTCATGCGCGGACCCTCGTCCAGTTGGATGATCGCAAGTGGGTATGGTGTCTGCATATCGAATTCCTCGGATGCGGTATGGATGATCGTATAGGTGACGACCTCGCCATATCCATTGAACTGGTATTCCTCGATGCTGCCATCCCTGCGGCAGTTCGGGCACATCGTTCTCGGCGGGAAGTAGTATTCGCCGCAGGTATTACACCTCGTTCCGATCAGGTTGTACCTGCTGCTGATATGTCTCCAGAATCTCGGTACACTCATATTGTGTATACTCTGTACGGTAACACTTAAAAGATAGTTGCCTGTGCCGGCCAGATAACAATACTTATATATGCCGACACACGTATCCATAATGCGAGGCATAGGAGGCATCCGCATTGAAGATTGTAACAATCAAAACACCTGATCAGGTGATCATTCCCTTACAGCAGCATGATGGCGCGGTGTGCGATTCCTTGGTAAGTGTTGGCGATATCGTTTCGGTTGGTCAATTGATCGGCGACGGCGAGTTCCGGATACATTCGAGCGTTTCCGGAGAGGTTACAGCCGTTTCCGAACTGCCACATTCGACTGGTAAAGACGTCCTCAGTGTGGTGATCAAGACACACGATGGGGAAAAGAGAGAAATTGAACCGGTAGAATTGTCCGCAGGAAAAATAAGGCGCATTATCAGGGAAGCCGGTATTGTCGAACCAAATGGACAGCCGACACTACACACAAAAGAAGATATCAACACGATCGTCGTCAACGGGACGAATACATGGGATCTGACATCACACGAAGCGCTCATGCTCGATCATCCTTCCAAGATCGTATATGGATTGAAAGCATTGATGGAAACGGTTGGTGCTAAGAAAGCGTTCATCATAATCGAACTTGGCTCAGAAGCGCTGCATACCATGCGAACCGAGACGATACCGGACAGTAACATAAAGGTCATCGCGACACCGGGGTATTATCCGCCAGGCACCGAAAACACGCTTTCCAAGAAGTTTGCGAAGAAGAGGGTGCCACGCGGTAGCACTCCGGAGGACAAAGGCGTTCTCGTGAGCAGCATCGCTGCCATGAAAGCGATATATGATGCGCTTCGTGACGGTGAACCTATGATTAGGAAAGTGGTGACCGTTGCAGGTGCGGTAGGTTCTCCGAGAAATGTTCTCGTGGACATCGGCGCGCCGATCAGTCATGTGATCAAAGAATGTGGCGGCTGTAGTGGAACGCCGGTAAAGATCATCGTAAACGGCGCAATACCTGGCACGGCACAGTACTCAGATGAGGTTCCGGTTATCAAGACGACAACAGGAATTCTTGTGCAGACCGAGAGCAATATCGAGCGCGAACCAACAGCGCCCTGTATCAACTGCGCGTGGTGTGTGGATGAGTGTCCGGTCGGACTGATGCCGCACCTGCTGTACGGATATGCAGACAGCGCGCAGTTTGACAAGTGTGCAGAATTATACATCGGTGACTGCGTGGAATGCGGTATGTGTGCGTACGTCTGCCCGTCCAAGCTCCCGATCGTGCAGATAATCAGGTATGGCAAACACGGCGTTGCCGAGATGGAGGCATCCGAATGACATATACAATATCACCATTACCTCATGTGAAGAGTGACGAGAGTGTGAAACGCGTGATGTGGGGCACGGTCGCTGCACTGCTGCCGATCACGATCGCGGCGATCTATCTCTTCGGACTTCCTGCGCTAACGATCATTCTTGTAACTGTGGTTGCGGCAGTTGTAACCGAGATCATCATCTACAAGGCGGCATCCCAGCCGATCACCATAAATGACGGGAGTGCCGTGTTGATCGGTCTTTTGCTTGCGCTTATCATGCCGCCAAGCGTCCCGCTCTGGGTTCCGATCATCGGAGCCGCGTTTGCGATAGCTGTTCCAAAATACATCTTCGGCGGCACAGGGACGCTGGTGTTCCATCCGGCACTGGTCGGATTTGCATTCCTGCTTGCTGCGTGGCCCACGCTGATGGGAACCGGATCCACGCCGTATCTTGGCGGTTTCTCTGACCTCTTACTCGAGACTGGCGCCGGCAGACTTGTTGAGGCTTCGCCTGCATTAGTCTTGCTCGGCGGTGCATTCGTTCTGTACAAGAAATATGTGGACCGGCGGGTGGCACTCAGTGCCACTATCCTGCTTTTACTCTTGATGCCGCTCATTGGGATGGGTTCACAACTTCCTTATGTGATAACTGGCGGCTACTTCCTCGGACTGATATTCCTTGCGGCAGACCCGGTCACAACGCCTGTTACAAAGAGGGGCAGATTGGTCTATGGGATCGTGCTTGCCGGGCTGATATTAATCCAGCTCCATTTCAATGCCTACTTCACAGGGATGTGCTTCGCAGTGCTCATGATGAACGTCTTCAGTCCGTTAATCGACAAAAACACCATACCAAAGCCGATCGGAGGGAAATAGATGGCAGAAACAAAAGATTCCACTGTAATGATACTCGTCAAGCTAACTCTCATCGCTGCGGTGGCGGCTGTGGTCCTGACAGCGACGTACGGAGTCACACAGGAACAGCTTGCGAAGCTTGCAGAAGCGGCAGGCGGTCCTGATAAGCAACTGCTCGATATGGGTGTTGTTCCCGGTGCTACCAAGTATAAGGCAGTTGGTGGCGGAGAAATCTGCTACGAGGCTTATGACGGCGGTGACCTGATCGGTTATGGTGCCATGGCAGAGGTGCAGGGCATGCAGGACATCTTAACACTCGCAGTCGGAGTGGACACTGATTTCGTGGTGACTGGAGTTGTTGTAGTCTCGCAGAAAGAGACCCCCGGGATCGGGGATACGATCCAGAAAGACGAAGGGTTCACCGCACAGTTCGCAGGTGTCGGTCTTGATGGGCTGAAACTTAGCGATGACGGCGGTCAGATCGACGGCATCTCAGGCGCAACGATATCAGCCAGATATGTCACCGACGGAGTCGTTGAAATAATTGGAAAAATGCAACAGGAGGTTTCATAAATGGCAAAGAAATCCTTTGTAGGAGAGATAATTCGAGGTATCATCAAGGATAACCCTGTATTTGTGCTTGTGCTCGGTCTCTGTCCTGTACTTGCTGTGTCCACGTCGTTTGCAAACGCGCTCGGCATGGCGATGGCGTTCACCTTCGTGCTACTCGGCTCAAACATCTTTGTCTCTCTTCTGCGAAAGCAGATCCCCCCAGGCGTCAGAATCCCGATATTCATCCTGATCATCTGTACCTTCGTTACGATGATTGATATGATACTCGAGGCATTTCTGCCGCCGATGTACGAGGCGCTCGGAATCTTTGTTCCGCTGATTGTTGTGAACTGCATCGTGATCGGACGAGCTGAAGCGTATGCGAACCGAAACCCGGTGCTGCCCTCAATAGCAGACGGAATCGGCATATCGATCGGTTTTGCAGTGGCATTGATGTTGATCGGCAGCGTCAGGGAAATTCTCGGAACCGGCGGGTTGAAACTCGTGATGCTCTGGAGTGAGGCAGGTGAATTTGGATTTTACCCGCTCTCATCCATCCCCGGGTTCTCATTCGTCCCCGAGGTTATATCATTCCCGATTGAGCCGGCAACCGTAATGATCACCCCACCCGGAGCATTTCTCACGATCGCTGCACTGATGCTCCTGTTCAAGATCATGAGTGATCGTAAACGGATGAAACAACTCAGAAAGGAGGGTTACGAGATATGATCGAAACACCCGGACTTATGCCGACAGAGCCGCTCCTCCCGCTTTTTGTGGAGGCGATGTTCACAAAGAACTTCCTCCTCATAATGTTTCTCGGACTCTGTTCGTATATTGGTCTAACCACCAACTCAGAGACCTCGAAAGGCATGTCTATGGCGGTCACCTTCGTTATGACGGTGTCGGCGATCCTCACATGGCCCATATATCATTATCTCCTGAGCCCTGCAAGTATTATAGGGAAGGATCTGACATTCCTGCGGACGATCTGTTTCATCCTCATCATCGCTTCATTTGTACAGCTTGTCGAGTTCATCATACGTAGGTTCAGCCCGCCGCTCTACAAGTCGCTCGGGATTTATCTTCCGCTGATCGCAACGAACTGTGCAGTGCTTGGTGTGGTGCTGATGAACATACAGGAGGGCTACACTTATGGGGCAAGCATCATGTACGCGTTCGCGGCAGGTCTTGGCTTCTCATGGGTGATGCTTGCGACAGCTGCGCTCCGGGAGAAGTTGATTATGCGCAATGTTAACCTCTTCAGCGGCTTCATCGGAGCGTTCTTTGCAGCGACGATGGTCGCACTAATCATTGTCAGCTACTTTTCGGTGGTGAAATTATGACCGTTGATCTTATGAGTTTGATGCCACCTGCAATCGCTGTGCTTGGCGCACTCGGACTCGCGATGGCGGCGATGCTTGTCTGGGCGTCAAAGGCGTTCTATGTTGAGTCTGATCCGCTTGTTGATGCACTGATGGAACTGATGCCCGGTGCGAACTGCGGAGCATGCGGTTATCCTGGGTGCGCTGATTTTGCAGAGCATGTCGTGGCAGGGGATGCGACACCTGATGGTTGCACCTCATGCGACGCAGAGACCTTTGAGATGATTGGAGAACTGCTCGGAATGGATATCAGCGCGGGAGAGCCCATGTATCCGGTCACGATCTGTCAAGGCGGAACAAACTGCAAGGACAGATACGATTATATCGGCGCGGACACATGCAGAGCCGCAATCCTGCTTTCAGGCACAAAGAAAGCCTGCTCGTACGGATGCATCGGTCTTGGTGACTGCGTGCGAGCATGCATGTTCGATGCGATCGAGATTGCGGATAACGGACTTCCGAAGATCAAGAAGTATAACTGCAAGGGCTGCGGCGCGTGTGTGACTGCATGCCCGCAACAGGTGTTGACGATTGCAAAGGAGCACGGACCAGTGTATGTGGTCTGCGCGTCGCACGACAAGGGCAAGTATGTCAAAGAGGTCTGCGAGTTCGGATGCATCGGATGCGGAATCTGCAAGAAGAAGTGTCCAGAGGGCGCGATCAAACTCGACAAGGCGCTTGCCGTGATCGATCAGGAGAAGTGCACCCAGTGCGGTACATGTATCGATGTGTGCCCGAGGAACGCGATCGTGAAGTTGTGAATGGATGAGTAGGTGTGGGCGGTTGCTCACACCACGATCTCGATGCCGTACACCTGCTCAGGATTCTCCTTGTGCACCTTCCAGAAGACCTCCTCGCCGAACCTGTCGATCAACTGCAGCGTTCTCCGGGGCACGGTCTTTGGCCCGAGCACCGCGCCCGGTCTCTCGGGATCGTCGATATAATCGGTCTCCATCATGAACCTGCTCCCCTCGGTAAGCGCGCTCTCGATCGCGCCCTTGCCTGCGAGCACTCCTGGAAAGATCCCCTCGCGTTCAAAAACATGTATCAGCGGCGGAGCATAATGCTTGACCACCTTTCCAGGTGAAATCCCGGATCTCTTCGCGATCACTGCGAGATCCGCGATCACTGCCGCGTCAGCAGTCTCTGTGTGGAGTTGCACAGCGCATCCGGCATCACGCGCGAGAGTCATGCCGTAAGCCATGATGCGGTTGGACGCATCCCACGCGCTCTCGGAGACCTCATAATGCGGTCTTCCGGTCTTGATGGCTATCGCCTCGTTCTCACAAACAAAACGCTGTGCGATCTCAAGCCCGGCAATCATCAACTCTTCTGCCCGCGTCTGTCCCACACGGTCAGATAGCACCGTGATCTCGGCAGGATGGACCCCGAGCACAGGGAACGCGGTAACTCCAATATCAGACCGGTTTACTTCACGCGCGATACTGATCGTCTCTTCAAAGACCGGTTCGTAGTCACTTGGCTTTGTTATCTCAATACCAAGTGTCCATGATGGCTTTGATACAAGGATGATGTGCGTGCCGCCCGCGCGGGCAAACTCCTTGACCGCCAGGGACCCCTTCCCCCTGCGATCAAGATGGATATGATTGTCAGTTATCGGGATCATAAATCATAACAATCCGAGTTCATCGAGATCATTTACAATTTTGATGACGACGAGTTTCGAATCTTCCGGACTTTTGCATCCGGTGATGATCATTTTACCAGATCCGAATAGCAACACGACCGATTTCGGCTCTTTAATTCGGTAAACAAGTCCTGGGAACTGTTCCGGCTCGTATTCGATGTTTTCGAACCCAAGACCCATCGAAACGGCATCGAGATTGATCACGCACCCAAGGTCCGCAGATGAAACGATATTATGTAAAACGAGTTCGGTCTGTCCCTCTGTACTGGTCCCGATCTCTTCGAGTTTCTCAAATATCTTTGTTACCCCGATCTTGACATCTGAGATCTTCTTTGCGCCCGTACACACGATCTTCCCGCTTCCGAAGACAAGAACAGCAAGTTTTGGCTCCTTGAGGCGATAGATCGCTCCGGGAAATCTCTTTTTGTTGTATTCAGCTCCCTCTATCAGATGTGAAACGCGTTCGAGATCGATGGTACTTGTTATCGAGGTGGACGCAACCACATTCTCGATTTTGATCGTTTTTGTGATGTCTTCAATGGGCATGTAGCAACCTTCGGCATAATATTTCAGTGAAGATGGTATTAGTTGTATGAATTGATATATTAACCTTACTGAAAATGGGGGGCTGTCAACCCAAGATCGCACTGCCGCACCAATAAGGTTTTAAATCATTACACCAACGATCATCTCAACCTTATTAGATACACGGAGGACAAACCATGGCATATGGAATCGAATTTGTACCAAGTGACCCCATTCTGAAGATAGCCCACTACACCAAGATGGCTGAGCAGAACGGGTTCGACAACGTCTGGATCACAGACCACTACAACAATCGTGACGTGTACACCACGCTTGCGGCTCTCGCAGCCAACACCAACACGATCAAGCTCGGAAGCGGTGTCACAAACCCCTACACGCGAAACGTGGCGGTAGCAGCATCCAGTATTGCAGCAGTAAATGAGATATCTGGTGGACGTGCAGTCTTCGGACTCGGTCCTGGAGACAAGGCAACCTTTGATAAGATGGGGATCGAGTGGGTAAAGCCACTCACCATGACGAAGGAGACCGTTTCGGCAATGCGCGAACTCTTTGCCGGAAAGCCAGTCAACCAGAAGGGCGAACTGGTATCACTCTCTGGCGCTCAGATGGCTTTCGCTGCCGGAAACATCCCGATTTATCTTGGCGTGCAGGGACCAAAGATGCTTGAGCTTGCGGGAAAGATCGCTGATGGTGCGCTCATAAACGCATCGCATCCAAAGGACTTCGAGGTCGCTGTAAAGGAGATCAAGAAGGGCGCGAAATCGGAAGGCAGGAGTATGAAGGACATTGATGTGACCGCGTATGCATGTTTCTCAATCGACAAGAAGGTCGATAAGGCACTGAACGCGGCAAAGATCGTTGTTGCATTCATCGTTGCAGGATCGCCACCTATGGTTCTCGAGAGGCACGGCATCGACCCAAGCGTGATCGGCACAATCGGAGGAGCAATCGCAAAAGGCGACTTCGGAACCCTGATGGGCGGTGCGGTCACAAACGAGATGATGGAAGCGTTCTCGATCTACGGCACACCAGCGGATTGTGTGGCAAGAATCGACGAACTCACCAAGATGGGTGTCACGCAGATCGTTGCAGGATCACCGATTGGTCCCGACAAAGAGAAGGCGATCAAGCTGATCGGAAAGGAGATCATCGGAGGCTGAGTGATTTGCCGCCAAAGATTGTAGAAGTCATTGAAAATGGCGTCTGCGCGGCTTGCGGGGCATGTGAAGCAACATGCCCCCTCAATGCCGTTTACGTAGAGTCTGAGGCAGATGTACCTGAAGACGAAAGTCGTCCCCCGAGCGCAAGCAGACGCGATCCGAATAATCTAACTTATTATGTTCACGGCGCAGCATGTGAGGTCTGTGAGGATTGTCTGACCTGTTCAAGGGTTTGTCCTGTCGTGGACGGATTCCCTGAAGATGAGTTTGACAACGTCCGAAGCTTCAGAGGAGGAAAGAGTGAGCTAGAGGGGCAGGACGGTGCTGTCGTATCAGCAATACTCAAATCCTTATTCGAGCAGGGAGAGATCGACTGTGCTGTCGGTATCAAGCGGGATGAGAACTGGGGCATCGAGCCATTTATACTGACGAAGGCGTCAGATGTTGATCTATCAAAGGGCACGAAGTACAGTTCAGCGCCTGTTCTTGCGCAGCTTAAGGATGCGATGAAGAAGTACGAGAAGATCGCGGTCGTAGGAGTACCGTGTCAGGCACACGGCGCAGCACTCATGCGCGAGAACATGACTGACCGAATCGCTCTTGTGATCGGAATCCTCTGTATGGAGAGCTTCACCAGCGAGGCACTCTGCGATAATATCATCCCTAACATCATGGGGCTTGATATCAAACAGGTCGTGAAGATGGACTTCGGAGGAGGTAAGTTCTGGGCATTCACCAAGAACGGCGACAACGGCGAGGAACCTGTTGGTCACAGTGTTGCGATCAAGGAAATTGCGGCGCTTGCACGAAACCCGTGCCACCACTGTCTTGATTACACCGCATACTACGCAGACATCTCGGTTGGATCGGTAGGCGCGCCAGATGGGTGGAACTCGGTCATCGTCAGAAACGAGACCGGAGAGAAGTACTTAAACAAGGTGAAAGGCATCGAATACATGGATGACCCGAAACCAGGGATGTTCCTTATAAAGAAACTTGCAGATCAGAAGCACAAGAATAATGCGCCAAAGGAAGGCGGAGCGCATTAACCGTGCCTTCTATATCGGGCGCTTTCAGCCATATCACATAGGGCACCATACCATACTTGGCAACATCGCCGACGAGGTTGACGAAATCATCGTCGGGATCGGCAGCGCACAGCGTAGCCATGAGCCCGAGAATCCGTTTACCGCAGGCGAACGTGTAGTTATGGTCTCACGTTCGCTGAAAGATTTAGATATTGATTGTTACGTAATTCCGATCGAGGATATACAGCGAAATGCAGTCTGGGTCTCTCATGTGAGATCCATGACCCCCCATTTTGATCTCGTGTATACCAACAACCCGCTCGTTTTTCGATTGTTCGAGGAGGCAGGAATTCTGGTAAAGCGTTCTCCGATGCACCAGCGGGATGTCTATTCCGGGACCATTATACGAAAAAAGATACTCTCTGGTGAGGATTGGGAGCATCTCGTACCTGATGCTGTGGCAGAGACGATTGATAAGATCGGGGGGGTCGAGCGGATCAGGGAGATTGCACGGGACGATGTGGGGTAGGATCTGAAGAGTGTTTGAAACTTTATTGCGATCTTTTTAACGAGAAAAAACTCTTGTCGATATTGAATGATCCTGAGTTTCATCTGGACGAGCCCAACACGTCGTGCAGCCGCACCACATCCCCGATCACTACGATCGCAGGCGCCTTAACCCCGCGATCCTTTGCGATATCGACGATCGTGCTTAGACTTCCTGTGGTCACCACCTGATCATCCCTCGTCCCGCGCTCGATTATCGCAACAGGCGTATCCGGGTCACTGCCGTACCGCATCAATTCCGGGATGTACGTGCCAAGCGTGCTCACACCCATCAGGATCACGATCGTACCCAACGACTGCGAAAGCCATCCCCAGTCGAGCATCGACCCGTCTTTCTTCTGCTCATGTCCTGTGATGATCGTCACCATCGACGAATTATCCCTGTGCGTGATCGGGATGCCTGCGTACGCGGGAACTGCTATTGCAGACGTGATGCCGGGCACCACATCAAACTTGATCCCGGCTTTCCGAAGTTCCAGTGCTTCCTCGCCGCCCCTTCCGAAGAGGTATGGGTCGCCGCCCTTCAGACGAACCACCATCTTTCCCTGCGATGCGTAATCGACCAGCAATTGGTTGATCTCGTCCTGAGAGAGTGTGTGGTCGCCTGCGTACTTGCCGACATCGATCAGTTCCGCGCTTTTCGGAAGCGAGCTAAGTATTTCAGGTCCAGGCAGTTGATCGTACACGATCACGTCCGCCTCTTTAATAAGACGCAGCGCCTTGATCGTCAGGAGTTCAGGATCACCAGGACCGGAGCCGACCAGATAGACCTTCCCATTCGGATGCATGGTAACCCCACTTGCATTAAGCGTAATAACAGTTTCGCGATTTCACGCGGTGAAAGCTGTAGGGACTCCGTTTTCATCCCATCCCCGCTTTTCATAATACATCGTAAGCGCACTCTCGTAATACTCACGATCCAGCAATTCGCCTGCGTGGGGTCCGGTCTTGATCGGTGTCGTGAATGCCCGCTCGGACGGATAATCATCCTTCTTTTCGACTCCGAGTTTTACGTTGATCGTGCGTGTGAGGTCATAGAGGTGGCTTGACCTCTCGAACATATCCTCAAGTGTCAATGGAACTCCTGTTGCCGCAGCGAACAGATCTGCATAGATATGCTCATCGAGCCCGAGTTCGATCCACGGGAGCCTGCAGACGCCGAGACAGTCGAAGAGCGGGCGCACGGTCTGGTGGTAGATCACGAGATCGACGCGTTCGTCGAGTGTCCAGTTACTGCCAAGTTCGATCTCCTTTGCAAGAGGCCACGCCCTGGTGTGGTGTGCGCCGATATCAGAGGTCCCGTATCCGAGCGCCATCGTGACACCGATCCTCGCATCGTACGCTGTCATTTCAAGACCTTTCGTGTGGGATATTAGATTTTTAAGGTCAGGGAAATGCTTTATCAGTCCGTAAGTTCCATCTGCCACGATGTTGCCGATGCCTTTCCTGTATGCGATCTTTTCAATCAGCTCATGAACCGAATCGCCATCCCCCCACTTCAAGGTCATCCCGTCCAGATCATCGCGATTAAGGATTCCCTGTTCGTATCCATCGATCAGAACAGCGATCAGGTTGCCTGTCGATATGGTGTCGATGCCAAGGTCGTCGCACAGCATATTTGCACGGAGGATCGCTGTAAAATCGGTTACACCGACGTTTGAGCCGAACATACATGCAGTCTCGTATTCAGGACCCTCGGTCACGGTTCCTGCATACTTCCCCTCCTTAACGAGGCATATATTTCCGCACGACATCGGGCAGCAGAAGCAGGCGGTGTCCCCGATCTTGTATTTCAGCATCGTATCGCCGTTTATCATATCAGCGCCATCGAAATGGGCATCGTTGAAGTTGTGGGTCGGCATCGCACCAGCGGTGTTGATATAATCGATGACCGACATCAAGCCCTGCTGCTGCCATAACTCGAAGAGATCGTGGCTTCTCAGGTAATCAAATGCCCGGTCGCCTGCGTTGATGAGCGCGTCCATGTCATGGACGGGCAGGTCGCGAGATCCCCTGACTGCTACTGCTTTCAAGTTCTTTGAGCCAAAGATTGCTCCCATGCCCGTGCGCCCTGCATTCCGGCTCCATTCGGTGTTGATACATGCGAATTTGACGAGATTCTCTCCGGCAGGACCGATCACGGCAACCCGGGTCTCGATGTCGCCAAGATCCTCCTTGACAGCGCGCTCGGTATCGGAACTGGTCTTGCCCGCATAAGCGGATGCGCTCTTGATCTCGATATCCCCGTCGTCGATGCAGATCATGGAAAGCGCGTCTGCCTTGCCCTTGATTACCAGCGCATCGTAGCCAGCCTGCCGCAGTTCCACCCCAAAAAGCCCGCCCATGCTGCTATCTCCGTATATGCCAGTCAGCGGCGAGATCGATATGAATGAGGTCTTGCCTGATGCCGGAAGGTACAAGCCAGAGAGCGGACCCGGCGCGATCACTATGACGTTCTCGGGACCGAGCGGCTTTAGATCCGGGTGCTTCATGAGATTGTCGAGCACGATCTTCGCACCCCAGCCCCTGCCGCCGATGTATTTCAGCGCGAACTCGTCGTCAACATCGGTTACGACCGATTTGCCTTTGGTCAGGTCGATATTCAGTATCTTCTTTGTGTAGCCGCCTTTGATCTCCATCTCGATGCCTCGTGTTTGTGCGCCACTTTATCCGTACTTGGTAAAGTAAGTTATGGTTGCGTGTGTGGGATATGTGTGGGATATAAGTTATTGCGCAGAGTCTGGGCTGGTTGCTTGAACCCCACTGACTGCGACGTCCTCTGACCCTGTGAGTCGCAACAGTAAACCTTATTGCAACGTTTAACATAATCATCGTTATGGTAAAGCCAATCGTCTGCGCAGCACTACTCCTTGCATTGCTCGCATATCCGGCAGTCTCGACCATTGAGGATGGCTCGATATACGAGGATTATGTGGATATCGGCGAGGTCCAGCCGGTTGAGGCCTATCAGGGCTCAAGCACGACGTTCTCGGTCACTGCCACAAATCATGGAAATCTCTGCTACGGCGGCGTCATTCTCAAAGTCCCAAGCGATCTGCCAGAGGGAATTACCATATCTCCTGTAGAATCGCAGACCATCGATATCGGAGAGACCGCTACGTACGAGGTAACGATCTATGCCGGTGAGAACACATCTCCTGGAACCTACAACATCGGGATCGCGGATAACGCCGCGAACGATCCGAATACGTGGCGTGATGTAGAGGTATCTGTCCTGACGCCGCCCCCACCGCCCACACCAGTGCCGACCGAGAAGGTTACGCCGGTTGCAGGTGGGATTCCTACCAGACCGGCAGAGGCAGCGCTGGAGACCGAGGGGGCAAGATTGACCGACAGCGTCCTTTTCTGGATGGTGGTTATTCTGGGCGCGCTGCTCGGAATTGGCGCGTTCATGCGGTATCGGGGCATCTGAGCAAGTCTTTGGGTGGTAGTGGGGGCGTATGCCAAAATTCACTATATGTATCCGTGCCGCACATCCATCAGCAATCGTTGCCTTTCACAGGACTTGCTTCACAACCACTGTGCCGTCAACAGGTGGTGCGCCAAGCACAATTTTCAAGACCTCGTTGACCGCCTCGGCACTGGGCGCATCCCAGTCGCAGAATCCTCTGCCGGAATCGTCAACGAATGTCCCATTGAACGTGAGATCCGGGTGGTTCTCGAGTTCGGAATCTAACTTCTTCTTGAGGTCGGTTAGCTCCTCTGAACTGAGTGGTGGAAACTTACCTTCGTCTGTGTAGTGGAATACTATTACTTTAGCCATCTGTATCACCTGATTTTTGCTGTTGGGGGCGGGTCTCTGCCATCCGACCACTCACGACTCCGCAAGAGCCCCCATAACCTCCGCCAGAAACTCGCCCATCTTCTTCTCGCTCAGGTTCGGAAGCGACTGGTCAGCATTCGGCTGGTGCCCACGTGTCAGTGAGATCGTCTTGATGTGCGGCGCAAAGTGCTTGAGCGCGGAGAGCATCTGGGCTTCGAGGTAGTACAGAACGTCCGTAAAGATTGCAAGATCATGCTGCCCCTCGCCCCGGACGCCGCCCCATTCCGGGCTCTTCAGAAGGTTCGTGATCTCGATTGCGCCCATCTCCCGGTCCGGACGGACGCCCTTCTCACGCATCGCACCTGCAACATGTGCTGTCGCAACGATCGGGATATCCATCTCCTTTGCAAGGTTAATCGCCCAGTCAAGATGCCTTAGCTCGCTTCCAACGATGATGACCGGGCGCTCTGCCCGCTTGATCGCTGCCGCAACGCTCGCAGAGGTTGCGACCTTCCCGAGATGCGGACCCGGGACGTTTGCGCACTGGTATGCTCGTGTCATTGTTATACCTCCTCCTCATCCTCAGGTACAAGCCTGCTTGGATCACCTATCGCCTTTCGTGGCTTCCAGCCAGCTTCTTCCAGATACTCCATGATCTCGGCTTTCATCGTTATTGGGATGTCCGTCTCCTTTCTCACGAAGAGATGCAGGTCAGGCGGGAGCGTTCCCATGTATTTCTTGTATAGATCGACGTAATTTGAGAGTTTGATCTGTCTACCCTTCGAATTGTCGCTTGGTCGGATGCAGAGCTTAGCAATTAGAACGATCGCCTCTTCCATCGTCTCTGCCGGGTACATCAGGTGTTCAGGCGCGGGTTCGCCCTCCACGACCTCGCCTGTACGTTTGTCGTAGAGTTCCCACTCGCTTAGTTCCTTGTTGCTGATGTACGCCCGCCTGTACTTTGATCCGTGCGGACCAACGATCACCGGGATTCCCCACCGGTTGGTTCCTGTTCCGATGGATGCTGCTTTCTGGCTCATCGCGCCCCACGCGACACCACATGCACCGACCTTGTTTAAGATGTAGTCAGCGATCTCCTCGAAGTTTCCACGAAGCGGCAGGCGGGCAAAGATTGCCGCGACCTTGATTGCGGCACCGATGATGTGTGCGTTTGCAACGCACGAGCCGATGTTGACAACACCGCCCGCATCAAATGTACCTGGATACTTTTCATAAAGCGTCTGTCCATCCTCGCAGCGGTACATCGCCATCGCCATTGCTGAGCATCCCGTTGCAACGACTATGTAGTTCCGGCGTGCAAACTCTTCAGCGATCTTTGCGACCTCAACCTCGCCGTTGGGGAAGTTGCTGCACCCAACAAGTGCAACGATTCCCGGGATCTCCCCGAGGACGAGCGGAGCGCCTACCTTCCGAATCTCGGTGTCAAGCACTGGTCCCCTTCCAGCCCGCATCGTGTATGTCTCGCCAAATGCGATCTCCTGAGCGGACTTAAGAATCATAGTGATGATCGGAAGCTCTTTCTTACATTCGGATTCGCACCTTCCGCAACTCATGCACGGGCTAAAGAGGTCGGAAAGCCCTCCAAAATCACCCTCCTTTGCTTTGATCATCGCGTCTTTGACAGGAAGGCTGTTCGGACATGCCCGGTCGCACCAGCCGCATTGGATACACTCCTCTGCAAGCTTCTGTACTTCGTCGAGTTCTGGCAGGTGATTGAGCTCGTCCCTCTTCGGTTTGATCTCAATAGCGGTCTTTGTGATCACCTGAGCTGCTATGAGCGGGTCGGATATCAAGACGCCAGGCGCGCCGTTCAGAAGATCGGAAACGACCTTATCCGGATCGCGATTCGTAACATCCGGAAGATTGTAGCATATTTTATCAGTTGTCAGGATCAGCGGTGCTCCGACCTTCTGCGCCTCCTCCAGAAGATCAGTCCTCACGCACTGCTCATCTAAGACGAGCACATCAGCAATTCCTGAGCGCACAAAGAATTGTTGCATGGATAATGGACCGATAACCTTTGCAGATGCGCTGTATCTGCTCGTCTCAATTGCGGTACAGCAGATTCCGCATACCTCTATCTTGTCAGAGAGTCCCTGCTCCTCGATATAATCGATCGTTGCAACACTCACAGCCGGGTAATGCCCGATAAAGACGATGATAGGTTTTGTCCGGTCAACCGATCCGAACCCAAAATCAATGAGTGCAGCATCAGGGTCGCCTTTCGGGAAGTCAAATCCCGCGATCTGCGCGATGTCCGCGACCTCCTTTGCGAGGTTGTCGATCATCGAGACATGCAGCGCCTTTGACTCGAAATCGATGAAGGAACCCTCCTGACCCGTGTGCGTGGATGAGAGCACATGAACAAGCTGCTGGTTCACATAATTGAGTACCTCCTCAAGGTCGCCAAGCGTCTTTGGTATGGTGCCAACGACGGTTCTGATGATCGGCGCCTCGACATCGATGTGGGGGCCGAGATCGATCGGATGATCCCTTCCGCGCCATTTGATCAGTTCGTGCAGTACGTGGTCCGCGTGCCCCGCATGTGCTGCTGTCCCGATGCAACATGCGATCGTGACCATGCGCGCCTGCTGCGCTTCGATACCGATTCCGCATGCGCCCTTCCGGTCGCCTGTGAGATCGCACTTTCCGTACGTGCAGAGGCAGCACATGTCGCAGATCGGCGCGTAGAATGGTGGGAAGTCCTTTAACAGGCGGTGATCCCAATTTCGAAGCGATAGAATTCCAGGCTTCGGGGTGGGCCCCATCGGCTCCCATTCCTGCTCTGCGAGTTCCGCCTCGGTGGTGATTTTGCCTATGTTGATCACCACATTTTCCATGCCGTCGAGTATGAAGCGTCCGTCTTTTATCATAAATAGTCCTCGTTTTAGATTTCTTTGATACGGGTGGTTGATGTAATAAATATGTTTGTACGCGATTTCGCCGTGCAAAGGTTTAAGTGAGATCGGTAGAGATCAACTACTTCATGGTGTTATGCATGGCTTGTCCGGATAGTGTAGTGGCCTAGCATGGAGCCCTGTCGAGGCTCCGCCCCGGGTTCGAATCCCGGTCCGGGCGTTTTCATAATCTATAGCTCGGCTCCGATCACGGTTTTGGTCGCGGTTACGCTCTTGTTCTCCCTGATCAGATCGACCAGTTTGTTAAGCGTGCTCAATCCCTGCACCTCGATGACAGCCACGAAGTCGTATTCACCGAATACGTGATACACTTCCTTGATACCATCCAGAATGCACAATTCGTTGTAGGTAGCCTTCTCCTGCCCTGGCACCACGTTAATCATAGTAACTCCGATTACCATATCTAAGAACTCCTTTCTTTATTGTACATAATGCACCAGTTGTACTCTACTTCACTGCATATATTACTGTTGCGATGGCTTGGTTGCGTCACGATGAGACGTTTACAGGCGTCATGACCGCCTCTCCATGAGCATCCCGACCTGAGTTGCCCATGCTTCGAGTTGCACCCGCTCATTGCTCCCGCTGATCAGGTTCATATCGGTGTCTGCGAGAAGGATTGCAAGTTCTGCGAAAAGATCGCTGTCAAAGCCCTTGTTCTCTATAACCCTGCGCAGCCGGTGTACGATATCGGTGCCGTTCTCCTCCATCAGCAGATCATCGATCCGCTTCCTCGCCGCTTTGAAATCCCCTGCAAGCGACGCATGTAATAGTTGCAAGATCCCCTCCGGGATGCGCTCGAGATCGACCTCATAGACCGTGTTTGCTGTGATCTCGCGGTGCTCTATGGATGCGATCTGGAGCACCATGATCGCAAACGCAAGATCGCCGTCTGCCTCGTACACGATCGCCTGAACTCCGTCGTCGGTGATGGATGCGCGCTCTGCCTCTGCGATGTAGCGGATATGCGCGGCGACCGTAGCATCGCTTGCGCGATCGAAGAAAAGATTTAAACCCCTCGAGCGCAGCGCCGGAATCAATCTGGGCAGATGCGTGGTGGACAGGACAAATCTACAGGTGTGGGCGTGCTTTTCCATGATACGCCGCAGCGCGTGCTGCGCATCCATGCTCAACGCCTCAGCGCTATCGATGAATATCATCCGGAAGTCGGAATCAAGGGCAGCCATGCCTGCATATTCGTTGATGACCTGTTTGAATACTGCGATCACGGTTTGTTTTATCTTCTTTGGATCGTCAGTCCCGATGAGTCTTGCAAATCTTGGATCTGACACGAGATACTTCTTGCCGCGATCAAAGAAGTTGGATGCGTCGAAGATGGCAAGATTGTTCTCCCACTGATCCCCATAGAGCGCTCTGGCAAGTATGAACACCGTTGACTTTTTTCCGGTGTTTTTAGCGCCGTATAACACCAGATGCGGGAGATTGTTCGATTCGACCAGATGTTTCAGGTTGGATACGATGTGTTCGTGCCCGACGATATCCTCGAACGTGTGAGGTCGGTATTTCTCGGTCCAGATCACCTGTTCCATAATCTGGGGATTGTGTGCAGGGATATTAAGATTATAGGGGTGGCGGGGGGATGCTACTTGAGCACCCATGCCAGCCGCAGTTCTTCTCATGACCGCGTCCAGTCGGTCGGAGCTGGCGGGTCTGATGCCGAGCGCTGTAACAGTGCCCGGCGGCACCCCGGCAAAACTTCCCCCACCTGAAAGAATGGTGCAAAGATCATCCATCAGTCATCGGTTAAGACACTTGTTGACCCACTCGGTATTTTTATGAAATAATATCCACCAAGCATTTATATTTACACACCCCCAATCACTTGTAATCTGATATCTGAGGGGATATTGATGACAACCGATCCACATATAATCGAAAAAGATCTTTGCA
>CBDAFH010000151.1:0-13910 GCA_965195165.1 uncultured ANME-2 cluster archaeon
GATCTGTACCGTGTTATCGCGGGCTACCAGATGCGCGCTCACATCGCGCTCATCGATTGCGAGATCCGGATACGGATCGCCTGCGTACACGCCGCGATACGTCTCCTCATTAAATGTCAGTGTGTTTTCACCCTTATCCCCGGAAGCGACGACGGTTGTGAGGATCGCTTTCGTCACATCTGTCACATCGCCTTGGTGGACATCCCCTTCGAAGACGAATTCCGTGGTTGCCTCTTCAGCGGTTATGCCAACCTCCTTATTGGCAGAGATGATATCGCACCCTTCTTTGACCCAGTACCGGGTCTCATCTCCGTTTGGATCGTTGTAAATAACCAGAAGACCGATTCCGTTCATACAGAACTTTTTAAGGTCGGTGGCTGCATTTTCAACGACTGCCGTGTACGCTCCGCCGGATTCAACCTGGTCGGTGACATTGTAGCAGTATGTTCCAGCAGGATAATCATAAGGTGACGTTCCCTTGCGGTCAGTGAATGCCCGGTCGGGAATTATCTCAGTCCCGCCGAATGTGGCCCGCATATCCGGATACGTGCCTTCAGCTTCGATATAACTCCATGTCCAGTACGTATACAGTCGTGCAAACTCGACTGTCGCTCCTTCCGGGAGTTCGATCGGAAGATCAACAGTGTATGTTGCGTTCGGGTGTAACCTGCCAGAGTATTTGCTGTTCCCGATGGTGTAGATGAGGTCCCCTCTGAGGGTTCCGTGTTGGTATGTGAGGAGCGGATTGTTGCCGGCGTAGCTCTCTCCGGCATGCTGCTCGCCCAGTCCGTGCCCGCCGGAGGCATCCTCTGCCGCTATGACCGGTATGATGGCGAGTATAAGTAGTGCTATTATAATATGTCTCATGATATCATTCACCGATATGTAGTATTACTAATTTGTGTGTGAGCACGTGAATCTCGCGATATATAAACATTTCCCCAACTCTCAGTATCTCCGAAAGAAATTTGCCACATATTTAGTAGGTTCACCTAACTATTCCGAACCGCTCAGCTCATAATCCGCGCCCAAATGTCATACGATTTGAAACCCTTGCCCATCACATCATCGCGCTCCGCATCTTCCGCGCCGCATCATACCCGATCGATCCGCCGATAAGTCCGCCAATGACCGCAAGTCCGACCTGGAGCCATGAGTACCACGGCGCATAGCAGATCTTCCACGCAGTCGGCGCGAAAAGGAAGTAAAATAGCCAGTAAGAAATGAAACCCCGTGACATGCCGTAGATCATGGATGCAATCCGTGTATCTGCATAGTTCCCCTTTAAAAGCGCAACCTCCACGTCCACGACTGCGCCCTCAAGCAGATACCACCCAAGCCAGACTGTGATGTTTGAACCCCAGATCACCATGCAAACCATCTGGTCAACAAGGAAGAGCAGCATGGCAGTGCCGGGTTTCCTGACAAGATGCAGCGCAATAACCATCAGCGCGGATACCGGTATCGTGAACAAGAGTCCGCCAAACGGTCCTAACATATCATTAAACGTCTGCCAGAACCACCTGAACACAACGCCGGCAAGCGCTGCGAGCAGTGCGATTGTGACAAGATCGATCGTGGTGTACATCTCAAGAATTCCGAACCGCTTGACTGCGATGATCACTATTGTGACCAGCACCAAACTGATGATGATGGTGCCATAAGTGACCCACGACGGCGGCGGGATGATTGTGATCTTGTGGGTGTATTCGATTCTGCTACCGTCTGCCGCCGTTGCAGTTATCCGAAACGTTTCTTCCGTCTTCATCGGGATCGACTCGGGAGGGGTTACCCGGATTCGCACGGTCGCGGATTCTCCGCCTGCAATCTCCACAGGGCTGACGCTCAGGGTGTTGCCATCCTGCGTGATCTGACCACCCAGTTCCTGTGTTGGTACGGATAGCGGTAAGAGATCAGGAACTTTGATCGTTGCGGAGATGGTTACGGTATCTGTGCCGCGGTTTTCGAAAGTGATGCGTGCACCTTCCTCTGATCCGCTTGCCACCAGTTTATCAGATGCGAACACGCCCTCCTTCCGGTCGGGTATGGTGACTGTGATATCTATGTCATCAGCGCTGCCAGCCGCATAGGTAACAGAAGGGAGTAATAATGCCAGTATTATGGCAAAAACAAAGAGTAATGGTCTGCAATTCATATTAATCTCATCCTCGCTCATGTTTTTTTTTCAGATATATCAGGAAAAAGCCGATAATTGCGATCGCGAGCACTGCGATGACCGGAACAGGAATGCTGGACATGAGAGATGCTTGCGTCTCATAAACCGTCAATTTCGTATCGCCTTCGACACCGCTCTTGTGTTCAAGCACTAAAATAGCATTGAACGGGTGCAGGTACTGCTCATCACCCCTCTTAAAGATTACGGTATTGTTATTACCGACAAGGTCATCAGTTACGTTGAAATGGTCAAAATCAAGGTAGCCTCCTGTTTTAGCCCTTCCCACGTCTTCTCCGAGGAGTTTTGAGTTGAACCACAGTTCGTCAATCTCCCCTCCGGTTCCTGCGATCATCACTGTCCACAGGTCTGCTTTTTCGACCGTCTCCGTCTTCACATCTCCCGGGAACAACGCTTCTCCCTGCTCCTTAGCGCCGCCATCGGCAACCGCCTTGCTAAGCGCATAGTTTCCCTCATCGATCCAGAAACTGCTGTAGGGCATGCTCTCGTTTTCGTAGACCGCGACGAGAAATATCCCATAAGGTGCGCCGTTGTTGTTCGCATAGGTTGCCGAGATCACGTTGAGCCCTTCCTTGAATGTAGCATCGGTGACATCGTACGCATAGCAGCAGACGCCCCATGCAGCAATGTAATCGGGTTCCTGGCGTGTTTTTAGCTCGTTATCGTTTATTGAGACCGTCAGCGTGTCTCCTTTGTTGTAGTTCCACACCGGCACATACAGACGGGCATAAATTATATTATCAGGAAGATCGAAATACTGGGCGTACGGGTCTGCGTAGGTGAGTCCGTGCCCCCCGTCGACATGGACGCCGCCGTGCAGGCTGCCTGATGCTATGGTGTAGAGCGGGGTGCCGCTGCCCCGCCACTCACCAGCCATGGCTGCCTGTGAAATAACCACGAGGATGAACATCACAAGCACCGGAACCAGGCTTTTTCGAAACCGGGTCATCATCCCAACCCCGGCGCGGTCCCACCGAAGCCGATGGAACTTAAGTATGTACCAGCTACCAGAAACACGGCGATGTAGGTTAGCATAAGATAATCACCTCGCCCCAGTTGCAGTTCGTCTACAAACGTGCGGTTCTTTGTTGCACGAAACGCACGCGCATCAGCAGCAATTGCAATCTGTCTTCCTTTGCGCAGAAGCCCGACCACCATCGGGAAGAAGATATGTCGCAGCGCCCGGATCTTCGTCCTGATACCACCCTTGATCTCAAGCCCGCGCGCTCGCATCGCGTTTATGATGATCATGCTCTCCTCGATCATCGATGGTGCGAATCCGACCGCTGAAGACACCATGAATGCAATCTCGTTTGGAAATCCGATCCGGATATTTGTGAACGGGACCTTTGTAAACCGCACGAGTCCGACGAGCAGTTCGCTCGGGTGCGTGCTTGCAACAAAGACCGAAGCCGCACTCACAGTGGTCATGAACCGAAGCGACTGGATAAGCCCGTACAACGCACCCTCTGCGTAGAAATGTATCCCGCCAGTTATGTATCCGATCACCGGGAACGTTTCCGGGATGATTGTGAACGTCGGATTCGTAGGATCGCCCCAGTAATAGAAGATGGACTGCGTGAGCATGAAACCAAAGACCATCGTGCCGAAGACGAACAGTATCGCACGGATCTTTGCTGCCGACGGTTTGACCAGTATCCAGAACGGCAGTGTGGATAGAAACGCGACGAGCAGGAGTGATGGCGCTCCAAACAACATGCTTAAAACGGACATTCCGAAGACCCACACCAGTTTCACCCGCGGGTCGAGCCTGTGCATAACCGTATCTTTCTGCTCGTATCGGAATAATCCCTTCATCAGAGCTTTGTGTTTCGTGCTAATATATAAGATTTATGTAGTAGGAGAGTGCACGTTGTTACCAAACGGAACAAAACCATGATTGATATCCAAAACCTCAGCTACACCTACCCGAACATGTCCGAACCGACATTAAGCGGCATCGACCTGCATATCGATGATGGTGAGTTTGTACTGCTCCTTGGCGCAAGCGGCTCCGGGAAATCCACATTCATCCAGTGCTTAAACGGACTCGTACCAAAAATCACAGGCGGAAACCTCGAAGGCGAGATCGTGATAAACGGGAAGGATGTTCGGAATTATAAAGTACATCAGATGGCATCGGATGTGGGAATCATCTTCCAAAATCCGGATACCCAGTTATTTTCACTTACGGTTGGAAAAGATGTTGCATTCGGGCCGGAAAACCTCGGCATGCCAAAAGAAGAAATATTAAGGCGGATGGATCTGGCTATGCACATTGTTGGTATGGAGGATATGCGAGATCGTTTTGTCTTCACACTATCCGGAGGCGAGAAGCAGCGGGTTGCAATAGCAGGCACGCTTGCGATGGAGCCGCATGTCATGGTTCTGGATGAACCGACATCTGATCTTGATCCGGTTGGCACAGGCGAAGTACTCTCTCTTGTCAGGAGGTTAAATCAAGAAAAAGATATGACTATTATCTTAATCGAACACAAAATTGATGAAGTGGTGCATCTTGCAGATCGCGTCGTTGTTATGGATCGGGGGAAGATTATCATGGATGATACGCCAGATACAATCTTTAATAACGAACACGATCAGTTAAAAAGCATTGGCATAGCTCTGCCTCAATTATCAGAGATTGTTCATGCAATGAATAATGGTTTTGGCGATTTCGAAGGGGCTTTGCCAATCCATTCATCATATAAAACGATGCTCGCCAGATTATGCCAGTTACTCCAGGACAAACCTGCCAATATCGCACGATTCAGGACCGCTCACACGCCACCCACCAGAACCGCACCGAAGCCAAAGATCGAGATCAAGAACCTGCGGCACACCTTTGAAGATGGGACGGTTGGTCTTGACGGCATCAACCTTGTGATTCCGGAAGGTGATTTTGTGGCACTAATCGGACACAATGGTGCAGGAAAAACCACCCTCATAAATCATTTGATCGGGTTTTTAAAGCCTGCTAATGGAACAATCTTAATTGGTGGCAAGGACATCTCAGGCATGCGGGTGGCGACGCTCGCACAGAGTGTGGGGTATCTATTTCAGAACCCTGACAATCAGATTTTTACGGATAGTGTTACTCAGGAACTGAAATTTGGTCTGGAAAACATCAAACTTCGTGGCACTGTCATCGAAGAGCGCGTGAACCGGGCTATTTCGATGATGGAACTTGCAGAGTTTCGAGATCGACATCCACATTCATTAAGCCGGGGTCAGCGCCAGCGTCTCGCGGTGGCATCCATCCTTGCGATGGAGCCTGACATAATCGTGCTCGACGAGCCCACCACCGGGCAGGACTGGGGGCATGTGAACAAGTTTCTGCAGCAGATCAAGCATCTGAATGAACTTGGTAAGACGATCATCCTGATAACCCATGATATGAACCTCGTGGCGGGATATGCCAGACGGACGGTTGTGATGGACAAGGGCAAGATCGTGCTGGATGGGGACACGAGACACGTCTTTTCAAAGCAGGAAATCCTGGAAAAAACCGGAATAACGCTGCCTGTTATCACCAGACTCTCGCCCGACCTGCTGAAGGAAGGGGTAGATATTCCACCGCTCCTGACCGTTCAGGAGTTAAGTGAGATTGCTTTTTCAGATTCCGGGTAGTGTCCTATAAACCGAGACGCGCCCAAAAGAATAAAATACGGTTCAGGTTAAATCCATATAACGTGGGCGCATGATCGATCTAATAAAACTCTTTATCTGTCTGATATTCCTGTTATACTCATGCCGATCTGACCTTAAGACCAGAACCGTGCCGAATGAACTCTGGGGCGTGGTCTTCGTTGCTGCCCTGCCACTCGTGATCGCAGACGCGCTCGCGCAAGGGAGCAGATACCTCCTGCATACGGCAGTCTCGGTCGTGAGCATCTACGTATTCGTATACATCTTATTCCGGCTCGGTGCATTCGGGGGTGCGGATGCGAAGGCGCTGATCGCGCTCTCGTTCATCTTTCCGGCTTTTCCGGATATAACGGTCTTCGGGTACGGGCTGCCGTTAAACGGCGCACCGCCTCTCGATATCTTCGCTTTCAGCACGCTTGCGAATGCGGTCTTGCTAACCATCGTCGTGCCGCTCGGAATCCTTGCATACAACCTCTGCACATTATCGGTGCGCGAGATCATGGAAAACCCGTGGTACCTGATTGTCGGATATAAATGCAGGATATCCGATTTGGGGGACCGGCACGTCAGACTGATCGAGGATTTTGAATGTGAAGGCGGGGAGGTTAAGAAGAAGTTCACGAGACGTGGCGTCGGTATCGATGATCCTGCCCTGGAACGATTGGAGCAACTTGCATCAAGGGGATTAATTGGCAAGCGCGTCTGGGTGACGCCCGGACTGCCGTTTATGATCCCGATCACGGCGGGATTTGTAGCTGCTGTCGTCTACGGCGATCTGATATCAAGCGGCATGATGGCGCTTCTATGATCCGAAATCGGTGGCAATAGAAATAGAAGACGAATGTCTGACCTGCGTTTGGCTGCTACAAAAAAATAAAAAAAATAAAAAGGGCGATCACTCAACTGCTATCGATTCGCCCAGTGTTACGTCCCCATCCGCTGTTACCTGCCACGTGCAGTATTCCCCGAAGACATCGCCGACGCTATCGAAGGTGATCTCTCCGGATGCGCCCTGATAGTTGATCTCTGTTCCGTTCCGGATCAGTGCGAGCGCGGTTCCGAGGTCAGAGACTTCCTCGCCCGGCGCATTCGCAACCGCTGGTATCGCGTCCCGTATCGCGGTCCCGTCTGCACTTCCGGCTTTCTCGATTGCGAGCGCGATGATCGCAGCCGCATCATAAGTGTTCGAACTGAATGTGGCCGGTTCTCTGCCGAATTCTGCCTCGTAATCCGCTGCAAAGACGTCGTAAGCAGGACCTGTGGCTCGCGGGTCTGGTGTTGTGCCTGTG
The DNA here is from genome assembly GCA_965195165.1 of uncultured ANME-2 cluster archaeon. Classification (GTDB taxonomy): domain Archaea; phylum Halobacteriota; class Methanosarcinia; order Methanosarcinales; family Methanogasteraceae; genus Methanogaster_A. Next base: position 7,132 of record CBDAFH010000151.1, read on the forward strand.
AAGTTAGCCACGATGTAGTTGCCTCGGGTGGTCTTTCCGACCTTTAGAGCCAGTTCATCGGTACGCATACCCTCCGAAAGCAGCCAGTCGCTCTCATCCATTGCGCCCTTCTCGTAAGCGGCTTTGAGGATTATGCTTCCGGTGTCAGGATAACCGACAAGGATGATAACATCCGGATTATTCGCAGATACCTTACCAACCTCGGAATCGAACGTTACCGCGCTCGGATCGTATTTGACACGGCCAATAACAGTTCCACCGAGTTTCTCGAACTCTTTCTTAAAGACTTCCTCAAATCCCACCCCATAAGGGTTGTTGAGGACAAGCGTGCTTGCATTGACGTATCCGCGCTCATTCGCAAGTTTCGCCATCGCTTTTCCCTGCAACGCGTCCGATGGAACGGTTCTGTAGTAGAATCCATCGGCAGGATATGTCGTAAAGTCAGGAGCGGTGTTCGAGGGAGATATCTGGACGATATGGTTGTTCACTGCTATGTCGATGACAGCCAGACTCACGCCACTTCCTGCAGCACCGATCACTGCCGAAACTTTATCAACGGTTACCAGTTGGTTCATCGCACCGACTGCAGCGACCCCAGAGGTCTGGGAGTCTGTGGTGACAAGCGTGATCTTGCCGCCGAGAACGCCTCCGTTCTCGTTAACCTCCTTTACCGCAAGCCGCGCCCCGTCCTCCATCGGTCCGCCGTACGCAGCAAGGTCGCCTGTGAGCGGCAGCAGTGTACCGATCCTGACTTCCTCATCTGATGGGGTTACGCAGCCCGATGCCAGAACAAGGGCAAGAACCGCAAAAACGGTTATATATTTCATTATTCTCAAAATTGTGCCTCCTTTTTGTTTATTATTATAATTCCTTCCGCCTTCTGCAATGTTATATCTGGTCCGGATATAGCGTCGTTCACCCCCTACACTGTTTGGTAGAACCATCCACTTAAGGATATATAAATATTCTGCGTGCACGGCGCTTGCTAATTCGGGCGCGGGTGCTTGCGCCAGTGCCAGCATCATCCGGAAAACCAGCACCAGCCCCCCGATAAGACTTCACAACCCCTGCACACACGAACGCCCGCCCCCACAAGGTTTATGTCCACGCCCCCTATAATTCCATCCAATGAAAAATGTGCAGCAGCCAAAACTCCCGCCAAAATCGAGTTTTAGTGAGTGGTATCACGAACTGCTTGCCGCTGCCGAGATCATGGACATCAGGTATCCGGTAAAGGGGCTTTATGTGTGGCCCCCATTCGGATTTGCACTGCGAAAGAGCATCTATTCGATCATCAGGGAACTTCTGGACGACGACGGTCACGAGGAGGCACTGTTCCCACTTCTGATTCCTGAAAACGAATTTATGAAGGAAGCAGAGCATATCAAGGGATTTGAGGACGAGGTCTACTGGGTCACGCACGGCGGCGTAACCCCGCTTGAGATGAAGCTTGCGCTCAGACCGACAAGCGAGACCGCGATCTATCCGATGTACAAACTCTGGGTCAGGTCACATGCTGACTTGCCCCTGAAACTCTACCAGATCGTGAACACGTTCCGGTACGAGACCAAGCACACCCGCCCGCTCATCCGTCTGCGCGAGATCACGTCGTTTAAGGAGGCGCACACCGTGCACGCCGACTGGGATGACGCAGCAAAACAGGTGGATCGGGCGATCGAGCTTTATCAGGAGTTTTACAGGCGGATTGCAGTCCCGACAATCGTTTCAAAGCGCCCCGAGTGGGACAAGTTCCCTGGCGCAGACTACACGCTTGCGGTCGACACGCTGATGCCGGATGGCAGGGTTTTGCAGATCGGAACAGCACACCATCTCGCGGACAAATTCGCAAAGACGTTCGAGATCACTTACGAGGATGCGGACGGCGAGCAGGTGTACGCGCACCAGACCTGCTACGGGATTTCGGAGCGATGCATCGCTGCCGCGATCAGCGTTCACGGCGATGATCGCGGGCTTGTGCTGCCCCCGGAGATCGCGCCTGTGCAGGTTGCGATCGTGCCGATCATCTTCGGAGACCGCGATTCGAACGAAGCGGTGCTGAGCGCGTGCGCGTCCGTGCGCGACACGCTTACAGGTCACGGACTTCGCGTGGAGGTCGATGACCGCGACGAGCATCCCGGCGCCAAGTACTATAGATGGGAACTCAAAGGCGTGCCAGTAAGGATCGAGATCGGTCCGAGGGATATCGCCGGGAACTCGGTTGTGATGGTGCGCAGGGATACAGCCGTAAAACAGTCGGTGCCGATCGACCGGATTGCCAGCGAGGTGATGGACTGCATGGACATAATGCTTGCTGATATGTACACTGCTGCATCGCAGAAGTTCGATTCGAGGATATTTGACTGCGAGACACTTGACGAGGCGTTAGAGCTTGAGGTGCAGGGGATTTTGCGGGTATGCTGGTGCCAGGATCCGGATTGTGGACATGAGATAGAGGATGTAACCGGGCTTCGTATGCTCGGAATCCCGGTCGGATCGGCAGGATCGGGGGCAGCCATGTCAGGACGCTGTGTGGTCTGCGGAAGAGGTGGGGTAGTCACGCTGATGGCTCGAACATATTAAACAATATTGAATATAAATGAGGGATTCATATTAAACTAAAGAAACGAACCGTTTTACGGAAGGTAGAGAAGATCAGGGATAGTAATGAATCGCCTACAAGGGGCGATTCATCGATGCCAATGCCCGAAGAGCAGGACATTACCAGAGATACTGCCAGTAACACGGTCGATAACACCGCCAGTAATGGCGCCTCGAATAGTTCTAACAAGTTTGTGCTTCCGGGCGATTTCATAGGAACCACTGAAGAGTTCCGCGCCGGCGCACAGACGTATGAGAAGACCGGCGGCGTCTACGCAGCCATCGCAGGAACAGCCAGAGTCAATACCGCTCGCAGGTTGGTTTCCGTGACCCCGTGCACGGACACGCCCCCGATCCTCAAGAAAGGGGATGTAGTCATCGGGCAGATCGTGGGACTGCGTGACTCGCTTGCGATGGTGACGATCGCCGGTGCGAAGGGTGTCGTCGACCGGGAGATCTCGAATGTGGGATCTGCTGTCGTCCACGTATCCAACGTCAAGAGGGGTTATGTCAAGGAAATCGCACACGAGTTCGGGATCTTCGACATCTTGAAAGCAAAGATAGTCGATCTCCAGAACATGCGCCTTGACACATCAGATCCGGAGATGGGTGTCATGAAGGCGCTCTGTTCGAACTGCAGGACCGCAATGGTTCGTCACGACTCAAAACTCAAATGCCCTGAGTGCGGCAAAATCGAGACAAGAAAACTGGCCACAGGTTACGGAACCGGCATCATATAATGGAGGTCATGGTCGCCGAGTATGCGGTCGCAACGGGGGACCCCGACATACTTGGTGAAGGATGTGCGATGCTCGCAACTCTCGCGAACAGTTTCGCGGCAGGCGGGCATCTGGTGCGGTATCCTGCCAGAGAGCAGGTTCGTGGAGTCAGCGGAGATGCGCTCAGGTGTGCTGACGACGGCTTCGCCACAGCGATCGAACGGATTGCGCGTACCTGCGATGCCGGCATCGTGATCGCACCGGATGAGATTCTTGCCGACTTAACCGAGATCGTTGAAGAAAGCACAGTCAATCTCGGCTGCCCGAGCAAGTCCGTGAGAAACTGTGCCGACAAACTCGTTTGCTCTCGTATCCTATCGGATAACGGCATCGCTGTGCCAGAGATCATCGGTGATGCAGGTGGCATAAGTGGTGGGGATGGTGCAGATCCTGGTGCGCGGTACGTGGTCAAGCCGAGATCGGGCTGCGCCTCAGAGGGGATATCGATCGTAATGGATCGTCAGGAGCGCCCCATCGATGTCACAGCCCGCGAGGGCTGGGCATTATCGGAAAAAGTGAATTTGAGCGATGATTTTATCGTAACCGAACTTGTATCCGGAGAACACCTGAGCGCGAGTCTGGTCATCGGCAAAACTGTGCTTCCGCTCACCGTGAACAAGCAGATGGTCGAGATCGGAACAGAGACCATCAAGTATAATGGCGGGATTGTGCCGTACCAGACACCACGGTGGGATGAGGTCATGGATACAGCCGCAAAAGCGGCGGATGTACTTGAGTGCAAGGGGTATGTCGGAGTCGATATCGTTGCAGGCGACGAACTCTATGTGGTGGATGTGAATCCGCGCCCGACGACATCGATACTCGGGATCGCAAAGGTTATCGATCACGAGATAGGGGACCTGATCATAAGGGCAGGACTCGGGGATCTTCCTGAGTCGGTCGGGATCACAGGGACGTTTGAATTCACAAAAGAGATGCTTGGCTGTATTTTTTTACAGGATTTCCAGTGACCTGATTGCAAAAGCAGTCTGTTGTTGCGCAGCCGAAAAAAAATAATTGGTCGTCCATAATCCACGTGATGCATGAATTGGTCCGCAACCGATAAAAAAAATGTTCCGGGTGTGTATCGCCTGTTGAACCATTGCGGTTCAGCAATACGAGACACGCGCCCGGAATCCGATGTTAAACTCCAAACGATTTATAATTCAATCTGATATAGACGCGATTGCAAACCGTCTCATGACTTTGTCAACTTTAATCTTGACGTTGTCTCCGATCTTTGCGCCGGGCACAAAAATCACAAAGCCTTGTACACGGGCTATGCCATCTCCTTCTCTGGCAATGTCTTCTATGGTGACATCATACTCCGTGCCTTCGGCAACTGGTGCATCGTAGGTTTCTCCTCTGAACAATTTTCTTCCTCCTTCTTAGTTTAAACCAACCAACTTAGAAAAGCGCACAGAACTGAACTACTCAAATCCCATAAGCTGCATCGATAAATTAATTGATCAACCATAACTTGACACTCCCAGTACATAACCTTTTCGTATGCGCGGGCTTTGAGACGATGTTATTTGACCGATGGTTTCATCACTTTGCGATCCTTCTTGAGTTCCACCAAGAAGATGGTATTCAGCAGAATGCCGCTCTAAAAATTCCGTGACCCGCCCCCTCTTGCCTGCGGTCTCGCCATCATATACGATTCGCACCCCGGGACGCCATCAAAAGGCGCGACCTCACGATCAGGGGGCGGGCGGGCGGGCTGTAATCTTGTAATCGCAAACGAGAGAGAAGTCGAGATTCGCGGGATCGTTTCCAGAGATTGGATTGGGGCGCTCTTTTGTGGGTTCTCGATTGAGTTCTGGCTACCGAAGCAGCACCAGCCCAAACGTCTTGATCGTCTCGTCAAACGATCTGGCCACCTCAAGTTCGAATCCAGCCGCACGCACGGTGGCGTACACATCGATGCCGCTCGCCTCCATCGACGGCCTCAGCCGGTCCGGATGCCTGCAGAGCCGCTTTACGGTGTGGAAATCGATATCACCCTCCTCGGGTAGACAGGTCTCGCAGAGCGAACACGGATATGCGCCGAATCCGAATGCCTTGTAACAACCGGATAGGAATGCATGTCGCTCAAGGTTAAAGATCACATCCTCAACTTGCAGGATGAGATCCCTGAGATGGTGATGAATATGCCTCGGATCAACGGTTGTCTCCTTCGGAAGCCCGACAAACTCGACTAGCACGGCATCTTCGTAGTCTGAAAGTATCTTTTCGGTCTCCTCTGGCGTTGGTGAGTATGGCGGGCAGGAAAGGTGCTTGCCGTACGCCTTGCACCCATATCTGCATTTGAGCCGCACCCATGCCGCGGTTTTTATGATGTCGGTTGAGATCAGCCGCAGATCGTTTGCGCCGCTATCAAGCGCTATCTGCCGCAGTTCTGGTATGAGTATACTTAGTTCTTTCATCCGGATCACCTTGGTTGTTCTGGATTATTATTAGGCTATGGCGACTTGTTCAAAGTTCTGATCGGTTACGATATAAAACATGCCTACCAACTCCATGCCATGGAGCGCATACTCTGGTGGCTGATTGCCGGCACGAAAGGTGGAGTGAACCGTGCCAGGATGATTAATGCGCTGCGTGACCGCCCATACAATGCCAACCAGTTGTCAGAGGTGCTGGAACTGGACTACAAGACGATACGGTATCATCTGAAGGTCCTTTCCGAGAACAGCGTGGTCACATCCACAGGAAACGGCTATGGCGCGATGTATTTTCTATCTACGGCAATGGAGGCAAATTACGCGCTATTCGAAGAGATTTGGGAGAAAATTGGGACTAAATTCAAGTAAAGAGGCGATAACATGCAACTATCTATGTACGATCCGGTTTTTATAATGAATGTCAAGACGGTGATGACCACAGCAAACGTGGTGCTGCTGGTTCTATTGATAGCTATTTATGTCCAAAGTTACGCACGGATCAAATCGAAGTTCACGTTGGGTTTGATGATATTTGCGTCCCTCCTGCTCCTGCAGGCGATCATATCGACTCCATGTATACACACTGCTGCGTGCGGGCGTCGGATGTGCGTAGTCGGACCGCTTGACGTGATACCGGACATACTCGAATTCATGGCGCTTTTGGTGCTCGTGTACCTCAGTTCGGAATGAATTTGGGTATGATTCGGGTGAGATTTGGATATAATTCTGGAATAATTATATATATGCACAACCACTGATTGAGTATTGCCCAAATGGGCTAAACTCAAACAAGGTGAAAACAAAATGAAGATACGAACAATGACTGGAATCCTGATCGTTGCACTGGTCGCGCTCTCCGTAGGAGTCGCTGCTGCCCAGTACGGTCAGGGCAGCGGCGCTGGCGGCGCCCAATACGTGGACGCCGACGGCGATGGAATATGTGACAACATCGACG